>CAZIWQ010000305.1:0-7362 GCA_964542355.1 uncultured Armatimonadia bacterium | reverse complement strand
GTGTCATGCCATCATCGCGCAGCGTGACCACATTGCGCGTGCGTGGCGCCCGGATGAGCAGGTACCAGTCGCGGGACAGCTTGTTACCGGCCAGGTCGGCGGCCGCCACGGTGAAGTGATGGAGGTTGGGGGCACTGCTCTCGCGGCGGGGGTGAGGCCCGTCCAGGGCCACCTCGGTCAGATCGAGGAAGGCACCGCCGGTGAGGTTGGGGGTGTCGAAGCCGAAGGCAATCTCGGCCCAGAGAGCCCCCGCCGGCGCCACCACTCTCACCTGCTCGCGGTGCCACTCGGGGTTGGCCTCGCCCAGGTCCAGGCTCTCGCCGGTACCGATGGGTCGCTCATCGGCACCCAGCCAGGTGATCCCGCCGCGGTAACTGCTCTTGGTGCTCATCGCCCCTTTGAGGCCGAGGGAATGGCGCGACCAGTATGACAGCTCGTAGCTCGCCCCGGGCTCAACACTGATCCTGGGCGAACGGAGGGAGAATGCCGTGTCCGCCGCTTGCGGCCGCGTCCGCGTGAGGTGCAGACCGGGCGGCGCCTGCGGATCGTGGATTGCCGTCCGGTCGATCTCCAACGCCTGGCCGAAGTTGGCGATGCGCCAGTGCGAGAGGTCGCCGCTTTCCGCCAGGGGCGCGAACGGCGCGGCCGGTGCATACTCGTAGCGACCGTCGGCGAACCGGAGCCGGGCGGTGACATCGACCCCGTCACACCACAGGCGTACGCTGCGCGGGTCAACTCCGGTGGTGTCGGTGAGGCGGAACCGGATCGGTGCCGCGGCATCCGCCGTGCGGGTGGCACTGCGCTCGCCCACCTCCGGCGGCTCCACGTCGGCGCCTTCCCACGGGCCATCGGACACATCGCCCAGCCTCACGCCGCTCAGCCGGGGAGTGGCACCGGGCGCGGTCGTGGCGAGGCGCGCAGTGTAGCGGAGCCACGGCCGGCCGGCATGGGCATAGCTGCCGACACCGGTGGCCGAGTAGAAGCTGGCGGCCGTGCCGTCGGGACCGGTGAACGCCGACCACTCACCGGGGCCGCCGTCGAGGTCCGGGGCACTGGCCACCTGCACGGCGATGGCAGTCCCCGCCGGGCACTCACCCTGCCGGCTCACCCCGGCGCTGTCTCCGGGAACGAGCAGTGGGCGCGACAGCATCTCCCCGGAGGCCTCGCGGGGCGCGTCCGCGGCCCGCGTCTCCAGGCGGACATCATCGATCGCCAGTGTGTCTCCGTCCTCGACGTTCGGGCTGTCGAAGCCGAACCGGATGACCACGCTAGCCGCCGTCGCCGGGGTTGTCCCCTCGACCCGCCGCACTTGCCACCGCTCAGTGTGCTTGCCGAAGACGAACGGGACCGCGCTGAGCACGGTGCCGGCCTTATCAAGCCACTGGAGCTGGGTCATGTAGAGGCCCTTGTGGCCTGACAGCGACTCCAGTGACCGGCTGGCGTGCCACGCGAACTGGAAGCCGAACGCGGCTCCGCCGGTGATGGCGAGGGGCACGGAGGTGACCTCGAAGGCGGTGTCGCCCCGCGCGCCCTGGTTGGCGACCTGTAGGCCCTGGCCCTGTGCTCCCTCGCGCGACAGGCCGATCCTGAGCTTGCCCTCGAAGTTGGTGACTTTCCACGAATCCAGGTTCGCCTCGAACTGATCGCTGAAGACCACATTCCAGTGGCGGGTGAGTTGGACGGCGCCGAGCACCGGCTCAACCCGCTCACCCCGGCAGTACATGTCGGCGGTGGCGGCTACGGTGCAGGCGAGCAGGAGCAGCACGATCGGCCTCATGGCATGTCCTCCACTTCCGTGTCTCCCGTACGGGAGGTTGCGGCCTGGCCCGCGAACAGGCGGTGGCCGCGCCAGGATAGTGTCGTCCCGCGTACGAGTGCCCATGTCAGGCGCGCGCCCGCATGGCGAGCCACGGCCTTCTCAGCATCGGTGCACAGGCCGCCCATTTCGACTACACCCCCGGTGGGGTTGAACACGACGGCAATGGTCTCCCCGGGTGCGACGAGGCGCACGCCCCGGGCGGCGCCGGCCTCCATCGGCGCCACCGTGTAGCGGGCCGCGGCGTCGCCCTTCAGGGCGGACAGGACCACCAGATAGCGGCACTCGCGCCCGTACAGCGGCTGCGCGTCCCCCCGGGGGTCCCAGTGCGGGTACGGGGAGCGCCGGGGGTCGACATTCCACTTGTGGTGCCAGGGGGGGCGGAGGCTGATGGCGTGCAGCGGCATGCCGCCCTCGGAACCGTGCGGGATCGTGCGCCCGGCCACCGGCTTGTGCTCCCAGCCACGGGGGAAGACCGGCTGGATCAGGAGGCGGGCGCGCTCGCCCCGCGCCTCGATGCCGTCCGCAACATCCACGAGCGGGCATTCGCTGTGCAGCATCCACTCGAAGTTGCGCTGGGTGCGGACGGGATGCGCCAGGAGGTCATCGTGGACCACGAAGACATCGGGCTTGAGGTAGACAACGTCGCGCCAGGCCCGCGCGAGGCTGTCGCCGTAGGCGGTCGTGGCGTCTCCGCGCACCATCTCGATCGCGTCGCAGGAGAGATGATCGCTCAGGCGGCTGTAGCAGTCACCGGCCGCCTCGAGGTCGTAGCTCACCGCAAACTGGGCCGGCACGCGCTGATGGCCCCCGTCCACGACGATGCAGTTGTGCCAGGCGGTGGACACGGCCGGCTCGATGCTGTGCCAGTAGTGCACACTGTAGGGAGCGGGGCCTGGCTCGGTGGCCAGCCGCTCCCCGTAGGCCGTGATGAAGAAGCTGTTGAGGTCCAGGTGCATGTGGCTCCAGGCGTTGGAGCCGCCCCGCAGGAGGAGGAACACGGCATCGGGCTCCCACCCCGAGCGGAACGAGGCCAGATGGATGCTGGAGAACACCCGGCAGGGTGGCTCGGGATCCAGCGGCTGCTCGGGGACGGTGGGGTCGTAGTAGACGAGGTTCTTCCACCCCGCCCCGCCATGCCCGTCGAGGATGCGGCCCGCAAACCACTGGGCCAGCGGGTCGCGCGCCCTGGCAGCGACCCCGTGGAAGAAGCTGCTGCCGCCCAGGCCCCGGTAGCCGGTGTCGCCGAAGTTGACCCAGGCCGACAGATCGGGGAGGGCGAGATAGGGCAGGAACCGGCTGCAGCAGTGCCAGAACGGGTGGGTGTAGAGGTCCTCTCCGCCCGCATTGTGCAGCGCCTCGACGAAGTCCTGAATGCTCCCGAAGCAATACAGCCAGTACCCGGCTCCCTCAATGCCCGCACCCTCCTCCGCCGCGAGGTCCAGCATCTCCCGGATGCGGGCGCAGGCAAAGCTCCGCCACGTCTGGGCCGTCGCGGGATCGCTCGGGGCCAGCACCAGGGCGGCGACGCCGAGCCCGGAGTTGAGCACCGCAGTCCAGTTGGAGTTGAGGGCACTGCCCCACCAGCAGCCCGCCGCGGCACTTTCGTAGATGGGCACGCCACCGCGTGTGGCGATCATCGCGACAAACTCGTCGCGCCGGGCGTCATCGAGGAGCGGCGCGAGCCAGCTCAGGGCCGCGGCGCAGCCCTTCGTGGTCTCCGCCGTGATCAGATCAGCACGGTCCTGCGGGTACATGTCCCGCGCCTGTGGGTTCTGCCAGTCCCCGGTTCCGTCGCGGACACCGGCGAGGGTTGCCAGGGCATGCCGGCCCAGGTCCTCGTCTGCCGCCACAACGGACGCGAAGGCGGCCTCCTGGGCCGCCTTCGCTGCGGCGCACGCGGTGTCCGCGCTGGTCACCGGCGCCACCGGCTGCGCACAGTCACTGACCAGCTTGCGGAGATGCTGCTCCCACCAGGCGGCGAACAGGGGGCGGCGGGCATTGGCGCGGATCGCCTCGAGGTTGTCCCACACGCCCCAGAGGTCGGGAATCGGAGCGGACATGCAATCACCTGTGATGGCTCATGTGGCATCGTGCGCGGTGGTGCCGGATCGGTACGCCCGACACTCCTGTCGGGCGGCAGGCAATGCCGGATCGGTACGCCCGACACTCCTGTCGGGCGGCAGGCAATGCCGGACAAGAGTGTCCGGCGTACCGCCTAGCCAACGACTTCCGACACGTCGATCACGTACACCTGCCGCTGATCCTCGTGGGTCGAGTCGAAACACACCTGCCGCCCGTCACGGCTCCAGCGCGGGTGCAGATCGCAGCGGTACTCGTTGTCCGCCACCGGCATCGAGTAGAAGCGGCCGATATCGATGCGAGTGTTGTCGGCGACCCGGTACAAGATCAGGGTGCGCTTGTGCTCGGCGTCCGGGTAGGTGTCGGTCATGATCCACTTGCCGTCGGGCGAGTACGAGCAGTGACCGTCCGTGGTGAAGACGTCCTCGCCAACGATCCGGGTCTCGGCGGTCTGGTCGGTGAAGAGGAAGTAGCGGTCACCGATGCCGTGGCGGCGGGCCCAGGCCAGGATTTGGTTCGGGCCGGCCCAGTCAAAGTGCGAGGTCATCTCGTGGTCGTTCACCAGGTAGAGGTCGCTGCCGTCCGGATTCACGGTGAACAGGCGCGTCAGGCGCCACGGCTCGCCGGGCTGGCGCCAGCGGTGGAGGAACAGGATCCGCGAATCGTCGGTCGAGAACTGCAGGTGGTTGAACCAGTGCCTGGCCCCGCGCATGCTGTCCTGAGTGGCGATGGCATAGACCTGTTCGAGCGTGACGATGAGGTCATGCTCGCCGGTCTCAAGGTCGAGCACCCACAGGCCGTCGTCGTCGCTGAGATCGGGCCCCACCCGCTCCGGCAGGTGGTTGTAGCCGTAGCCCGGCCGGTTGGCGTGCACGCGGGAGAAGTTGAGTGTCACCGCCCGGCGCCCATCGCGGCTGACGGCATAGATCGGGATCGGCTGGCGGCACGTGCCACCCGTGTGCACGTCACGGATCTCCGCCTGGTACTCGCCGTCGCCGAGGGTGTTGTAGATGATCTCGCTGTCCGGCGCCGTCGCCAGCCACTGCAGGTGAGTGCCTTGCTGCCAGTTGAAGGCTCTCGTCTCCGCCAGCGGAATCCAGCGGTTACCGTCGTGGAGGTCAACCATCCCGATGATGGCGACATCGTCAGGGGTCGGCGGGCGGTCCATGAAGTCGACCGCGAGCGACAACAGGTAGCGCCCCGTCGCGTCCCAGGGGAACTTGTCGTAGTAGCCGAACCAGTGGTACATCGGGCCCTGTGTGACAGGCATCGCTTCGAGATCGTGCTGGAGAAGGGGCATGGTGTCCTCGCTTCCGCTGCTCACGCGCCCGGGTGAGCCTGATGGGTGGCAGTTGGCCGCGACGGGCATGGCACATGGCGTCGGCGGCTGCCCGGGGGGCCCGCCACATCTAGCCGTTGCCCCTTCGCCGACGCGGGGGCACCACCTCCTCGCGGGGACTGCCGCGGGCAGGCGGCGTTGCTGCTGGGCGTTGCTTGACGCTGTGCGCGACGGCATGCTACGATGCCGCCGTGCCTGACGCCGCCGGTCCACTCATCTCCCCGGAGCCCCTTGATGACGTCGCTGCCGCCGAGCTGTTGCTGCGCGGGCGCGAGGCCATCGTGCGCGAGGTTGCCAAGGTCATCGTCGGCCACACCGCGGCGATCGAGCAGCTTCTGATTGCCCTCCTGAGCGAGGGGCACTGCCTGTTTGTGGGCGTGCCGGGGCTGGGCAAGACACTCCTGGTGCGGACGGTGGCGCGCTGTCTCGAGTTGCAGTTCTCCCGCGTGCAGTTCACCCCTGACCTCATGCCGGCCGACATCACCGGTACGGACATCATCCATGTTGACCCCCGCAGCGGCGAGCGGTCATACCGCTTCGTGAAGGGGCCGGTGTTCGCGAACATCGTCCTTGCCGACGAGATCAACCGCACCCCGCCCAAGACTCAGAGCGCGCTCTTGCAGGCGATGCAGGAGCGGCATGTGACGGCCGGTGGCGAGACCTATCCGCTGCCGCTGCCGTTCTTCGTGCTCGCCACCCAGAACCCGATCGAGCAGGAGGGCACGTATCCGTTGCCGGAGGCCCAGCTCGACCGCTTCATGCTCAGCATCCATCTGGACTACCCCTCGGAGGCGGACGAGCAGCGGATCGTGGCGGAGACGACGTCAACCTACGAGCCGCAGGTCGGGGGGGTGATGTCGGGCGAGGAGGTGCGTCGGCTGCAGCAAGTCGTGCGGGCCGTGCCGGTGAGCCAGGATGCGCTGGCCTATGCCGTGCGACTGGCGCGTGCCAGCCGTCCGGGAGCGGCGGAGGCGCCGGCGTTTGTGCACCAGTGGGTCACATGGGGGGCCGGCCCGCGTGCGCCGCAGGCGATGATCCTGGGGGCCAAGGCGCGGGCACTGATGTACGGGCGCTATGCCGCTTCCCGTGAGGATGTGGCAACCCTCGCGCTGCCCATCCTGCGGCACCGCATCATCCCCAGCTTCGCCGCGGAGGCCGATGGCATCGACGCGGCGCACATCGTGCAGCGGCTGCTGGAAACGGTGCCGCGCTAACCGCACACGCCTCCCCGCCGACCGAGACGGTCGGCCTACTACCCCACCAGGAGCTTGATGCACTCCGGCGACTTGGCCCACCAGCGGAGCATGTGGAGCCGATAGGCGCAGTAGGAGGGGTTGCGCGACGGCGACTCCTCGATGGGGATCGCGGCCAGCGATCCCACGTCCTGCCCGGCGAACTGCGCGAGGAAGCGGTCGACGCTGAGGGTCGCCGCCTCGTCAATCGAGCGGGCTGTGGTCTTGGCGAGAGCCGAGCAGGCAACCGCCACGTCCTCACAGCACACCAGGCCGGCGCGGTCGGCGGAGAGCTCGCAGCGCTGTTGCCAGGCGTGGCCGAGCTTCTTCAGCCGAGTGATGTCCTCCGGACTGAGCCCCTCCTTCCAGTACTTGACGCGGTCGCCGAGGAAGTCGCTGAGCGTGCTGGCGAGGTCGCCGATGAGTTGTGCCTTGCGGTTGGTGATGATCTTCACGGCCTGCATCTGGGCCACGTAGCCGGTATGGATGTGGCCGATCTCGCGGCCGATGTGGAACACCATCTCATCCGGGTTCATGGCGCGCAAGAGGCCGGTCGGGACGGCGAGCACGGGCTCGTGGTCCTTGATGATCACGGGGTGCATGCAGCGCTCGGGGAACACCATGAGCTCGGGCTTGTCGACGCCGAGCCTGGCGGCGGCAGTGGCCGCGGCCTTGAACACCTGGGGATGGATGCGCTCTTCGGCGTGGGCGCACAGCGCAAGCACCGACTCCCACGCGTCGAGGTCCTCCCACAGCTCCTGGATCGTGGCGGTGATCTTGGCAACGACGGGCTCGGCCTCCCACCTGGCGAGGTAGGTGCGATCCTGGTCGTACTCCCAGGGATGGCCGCCGCGTGCCGGGGCGCGGCCAGGCTTGGCCGCCGCGGGTGCCGG
>CAZIWQ010000304.1:0-7364 GCA_964542355.1 uncultured Armatimonadia bacterium | reverse complement strand
CTGATGCAGCTCGATGAGAGCGACCCGGCCGGGCTCCGCTGCCTGAGTGAGGCCCTCCGTGAGTTCGCGGGAGGCGACGACGTCACCGCGGCCGAGGCCGAGTTGGTGACGACCGCGGCGAGCCGGCTCCAGCGCATTGCTGAGGGTGGAGGGGTTGACGCGGTCGGTGGCCTGGGCGAGGTGGGCGAGTTCATCGAGGCCGCGATGAATGCGGATACGGAGCCACCAGCCGCGCAGCCCGCAGCCGCGGCCGCGGTGACCGACGCGGCCGAGGAGGACGACGCCTCGGCCGACGATTCGGATGCTGGCTTCGGCCCGCTCCCCGACTCGGTGGACCCTGACCTGATGGCCGAGTTCGTGACCGAGTCTCGTGAGAACCTGCAGGGGGCCGAGGCCGCCCTGCTCGAGCTCGAGACGGATCCCGAGAACACCGAGGCCGTCAATACTGTCTTCCGCGCCTTCCACACCATCAAGGGCACATCGGCATTCCTCGATCTGACCGCGATGTCGTCGTTCGCGCACCTGGCCGAATCGTTGCTCAGTCGGGTGCGGGATCACGAGATCCGGCTGACGGGTGGCTACGCGGACCTGGCCCTGCGTGCCATCGACGTCCTCAAAGAGCTGGTGCAGTCGGTGCAGGATGCGCTCGGCGGCGAGCCGACGCGCAAGCCCGCCGACTTCGATCCGCTGATGGCGCTGCTGGCGGATCCGGAGGCCGCGGGCGTCTCCGCCGAGAGCGACGGCCCGCCGGAGGTGCCCCGCGTGGGCGACCTCCTCGTCGCCGCCGGCACCGCGGAGCGGGACGAAGTGGAGATTGCTGCAGCGTACCAGGGCGACCTCCCGATTGGCGAGGTGCTGGTGCGCGCGGGCGCGGCGAAGGCCACCGAGGTGGCCAACGCGCTGCGCCTGCAGAAGCGGATGCGCGGTGCCGACGTCACCCCCGAGGCCTCCGTGCGCGTGCGGACCGATCGGCTCGACAAGCTCATCGAGACCGTGGGCGAGCTGGTCATCGCCCAGGCCATGACCTCCCAGGACGAGACCGTCACGAGCGGCATGCATCACGAGCTTGCCAAGCGCGTCGGACGCGCCGGCAAGATCGTGCGCGAGCTGCAGGACCTCACCATGGCCATGCGCATGGTCCCCCTCAAGTCCACGTTCCAGAAGATGACGCGACTGGCCCGCGATGTCGCGCACAAGAACGGCAAGCTCGTCACCTTCACGACCGAGGGCGAGGACACAGAGATCGACCGCAACATGGTGGACCTGATCAGTGACCCGCTGGTGCACATGGTCCGCAATGCGGTCGACCACGGTGTCGAGCCCCCCGACACGCGCGAAGCCGCGGGGAAGCCGGCGAGTGGGACCGTGCTCCTGAGCGCATACCACTCGGGCGGCAATGTCGTCATCGAGCTGCAGGACGATGGCAAGGGGCTGGACCGCGAGCGCATCGCCGAGAAGGCCATCGCCCGGGGCCTGATCAGCTCCGACAAGGGCATGTCCGACAACGAGGTGTTCAACCTGATCTTCGAGGCCGGCTTCTCGACGGCCGAGAAGGTCACGGATGTGTCAGGGCGGGGAGTGGGGCTCGACGTCGTGCGCAAGAACGTCGAGGCCCTCCGCGGCCGCGTGGACATCAGCTCGCTGCCGGGCCGGGGTTGCACCTTCCTGCTGCGCCTCCCGCTGACCCTGGCCGTGACCGACGGCATGTTGGTTCGCGTCGGCGCCGAGCGCTATATCGTGCCGACACTCAACATCGACATGACCTTCCGCCCCGAGCGCGATGCGCTGTCCACGGTGGCCGGGCGCGGCGAGATGGTCCTCGTACGCGGCGAGCTGATCCCCGTGGTGCGCCTCGGCCACCTGTTCGGCGTGGCCGGCGCGCAGTCCGAGGCGGTCCACGCGCTGCTCGTCGTCATCGACGACGGCGACCGGCGCTACGGCCTGCTGGTTGACGAGTTGCTCGGGCAGCAGCAGGTGGTCGCCAAGCCGCTGGGAACCGGTGTCGGCCGCATCCAGGGAGTATCCGGCGGTGCCATCCTGGGCGACGGTCGCGTCGGGTTGATCCTCGACCCGCCGGGCCTCTCCGCCCTGGCGCGACAGCTCGAGGCCGCACCCGACACCGGGAGCGGCCACCGTCACAACGCGATGGCCGTGTCCTGAGCCGAGGAACCCGGCCGCACGGCCAACTCCGGCCGGGCCGCGGCCGTGTCGCATTCCCACCATGAGTAGCAAAGGAGATCGAAATGTCTCAACAGGCAACCACAATGGCCGTCAGCAGCGCCCCGGGCGGGGCCACTGCCACCGCGGAGGCCCTCGCCCTCAACCGCGGCGGGAAGTACCTGACGTTCTTCCTCGGCGGCGAGGAGTACGGCCTCGAGATCCTCAAGGTCCAGGAGATCATCGGGATGATGGATATCACGCCGGTGCCGCGGACCCCCCACTACGTGCGCGGCGTGCTCAACCTGCGCGGCAAGGTCATCCCCATCGTCGACCTGCGCCTCAAGTTCGGGATGGAAGCCGTAGCGCAGACCGACGAGACCTGCATCATCGTCGTCCAGGCGCAGGGCGTGCAGATGGGTACCGTCGTCGATCAGGTGTCCGAGGTGCTCGACATCCCCGTCGAGGATATCGAGGACGCCCCCTCGTTCGGGGCGAGCGTTGACACCGACTACATCCTGGGCATCGGGAAGACCGAGGGCCGTGTCCGGCTGCTGCTTGACATCGACAAGGTGCTGTCCAGCCAGGAGTTCGCCGACCTGCAGTGCTTCGCCGGCGCAGAGGGCGATTCGGAAGCGGGCGGGGCCGACGCGAGCGAGGGATAGCGAGTCGGCCGAGGAATGTCACCAGGAACGTAGTGTCGCGGCGCGCAGCGCCCCGACCAACTCAGTACCGGAGGAACATGGCATGACCAAGCACCGGTGTCTGGTGACGACTCTGGTTCTCGCCCTGAGCAGCTTCCTGCCGGGGCCGGCGGTGGCCTATCCGACCTGCCTGAACATGGTGCCCACCGCGGATGTGATGGCGCCCGGCAGCTTCAGCGTGCAGTTCGAGATCGACGGCGACCCCACGCCCTTCGCGCGCGGCGGAAGCTACCACGCCCTGACGCAGTTCGGTATCACCCCGGGGCTGGAGATCGGGCTTGACCGGCTCGACCTCAACGGGGAGACCCACTGGTCGGCTGACGCCAAGTGGCAGTTCGTCCGTGAGACCGCGCGCCGTCCGGCCGCCGCCGTCGGCGTCACCAGCCTGCTGCACCGCGGCGCGGACACGCAATGGTACGCCGCGCTCTCCAAGGACGTCGGCAGAGGGGCGCTGCGACTGACCGGCGGTCTCGCGCACGACGCGAGCTCGCGCGGGCTCGTCGGGGCCGAGCTGGCAGTCAGTGCCACGAGCGCAGTGTTGACAGACTGGTCGACCGGCAGCGGGGGCTATGCGACGGTGGGACTGGCACGCGATCTCGGTCCGGCGACCAGCGTGCTCCTCTACTGGGGACACAGCAACACCCGCGGGGATGGTGACTTTGTCGGGCTGAACTTATGTTGGCAGGGGCTGTGGCGGTGAGCCCGGTGGCCGCACGACCACATGGATCCGAGCGAAGAGGTCCCGGATGACAACGACCAACCTGACTATTGAGATGACCCAAGGGCAGTTCGAGCAGGTCTGCCGCATGCTCTACGACCTGTGCGGGATCACCCTCCACGCGGGCAAGGAGATGCTGGTCCGCGCCCGCCTCGCCAAGCGGCTGCGGGCGCTCAGCCTGGGATCGATCGATGACTACCTGACGTACCTGAAGCAGGATACGTCCGGGCAAGAGATCACGCACATGATCGATGTGCTGACGACGAACAAGACGAGCTTCTTCCGCGAGGCGCAGCACTTCGACTACTTGCGCGAGCACGTACTACCCGGGCGCCGGTCAGGGGGAGGCAGTCTCCGGATCTGGAGCGCCGGCTGCTCGACCGGCGAGGAGCCGTACTCGCTCACGATGCTGCTCCACGAGGAGCTGTCGGACGCAGCGCGGCGTGAGGTGAAGCTGCTGGCAACCGACATCTCCACGCGGGTGCTGGCGACGGCCCGCGAGGGCATCTACGACGAGGAGACGGCGCGGACCGTGCCCCCCTCACTCCTGCAGAAGTACTTCGCCTGCCTGGGCTCCGAGCGGCCGGCGCGCTATCGCGTCAAGGATCATGTCCGATCGCTCGTGCGCTTCGCACGGCTCAACCTGATGGAGCCGTGGCCGATGCGCGGGCCGTTCGATATCATCTTCTGCCGCAACGTCATGATCTACTTCGACAAGCCGACCCAGCGCGCGCTCATCCACCGCTTCTGGGAGATGCTCGCGCCGTCCGGCCTGCTGTTCGTGGGACACTCCGAAAGCCTCACCGGCGCGTCGCACGAGTTCCGCTACGTCCAGCCCGCCGTCTACGCGCGCTAGTAGTACAGCCCCTCCGCACGACACGCGGGCGAAGCACGGTTGCACTACCGGCCGTCCAGCAAGCTTCCGAGGTGCAGATAGTGAGACATATCGTGGGCGTGGCCGATATGGTGATCTCCGGACAGAGCGGCGATGTCATCGTGACTCATGCCCTGGGCAGTTGCCTCGGCATCACGGTCCATGACCCCGTCGCCCAGGTGGGCGGGATGCTGCACGTGATGCTCCCGCTGTCGACCATCGATCCCCAGAAGGCGGCGGAGACCCCCAGCATGTTCGTCGATACGGGCGTGCCGCGGCTGTTCATCGAGTGCTACCGGGCGGGGGCGCAGAAGGCGCGCCTGGAGCTGAAGGTGGCCGGCGGCGCCTGTCTGCGACGAGATAACGAGGATGATGACTTCTTCCAGATCGGAAAGCGGAACTTCGTCATGCTGCGTAAGCTGTTGTGGAAGAACGGGGTGCTGATCAGCGGCGAGGACGTTGGCGGAGGCCACTCGCGCACGATGTCGCTGGAGATCGGCACCGGCCAGGTTACCATCGCTACCGATGGTGTCGCCACGGTTCTCTGACCCTGCCCCGCGGGGCAGTGTGCCCCCGGAGCCCGCGGCGCCAGGCGCCCCAACGCCGGGCCGAGTTGACAGCGTAGCCCCTAAGGGAGATTGCCATGCCATTGAACATCTTGCTCGTGGATGACAGCTCAGTGATGCGGTCGATGATCGTCAAGACGCTCCGTCTGAGCGGACTGGCGTTGGGCGAGGTCTACCAGGCCGCCAACGGCGAGGAGGGGCTGCGACTGCTCGGCGCGGAGCCGGTTGATGTGGCCCTCGTCGACCTCAACATGCCGGTCATGAACGGCGAAGAGATGATTGAGCGCATGCGGCAGTCGCCCGCCCTCGCCGAGCTCCCCGTGATCGTGGTCTCGACCGAAGGCAGCTTCACGCGCATCAACCTCCTGCGCAAGAAGGGCGCCGAGTTCGTGCACAAACCATTCACCCCCGAGGACCTCCGTGAAATGGTCCAGGAGGTCACAGGAGCATCCCATGAACAGCTCGCTGACCAAGGAGCTCTACAAGGCAACGGCCCTGACTTTTGAGGAGCTCAGCTTCATGCTGCCGATGCCGCTCGCAGACGACGCGGCGCCGGACGCCGAGTGCGACATCTTCGCCAGCGTCGCCTTCGGTGGGCCCTATCGCGGTCGCCTGATGGTGGGCGTCCCCCGCGAGTTCCTCGCGCCACTGGCCGCCAACATGCTGGGCGAGGACGATGACGTCTCCGAGCTGCAGCAACTCGACGCGTTGGCGGAAGTGGCCAACGTCGTGTGCGGGAACCTGCTGCCCGCCATCGCCGGCGGACAGGCCGTCTTCCACTTCGAAGCCCCCCAGGTGTTCGAGGGTGTCCTGCTGGCGGACGGCGAAGAGCCCACCGCCGAGATCCGCATTGACCTCGACGAGGGCTGGGCGAAGGCGCTGTTGTTCGTCACGACCACCAACTAGCGACGCGGCCGAGCAGGCCCCGGCGGCTCTGCGAGCCGCGCGCGTGCATCGGCACGGCGGCGCATCCCCGCGGGGCCCGGCGGGAGCCGACAGCGGCCGCCGCCCCGGGGCGTCCTGATGACCCGGGGCCGGGCCCAAGGAGCAGGTGCCATGATCCGCGTCCTCGTCGTCGATGATTCTGCCGTCGTGCGCAAGGTGCTCTCCGAGGAGCTCGACAAGCAGGATGGCATCGAGGTGGTGGGCACCGCGCTCGATCCCTACGTGGCCCGCGACAAGATCGTCAGCCTGCGACCCGACGTGCTCACACTCGACGTCGAGATGCCACGCATGGACGGTCTGTCGTTCCTGGCCACATTGATGAAGCACCACCCCCTGCCGGTCGTGATCGTCAGCTCGCTGACCCCCCGGAACAGCGATCTGGCTCTGCGCGCCCTCGCCCTGGGTGCCGTGGAGGTCGTGCCGAAGCCGGGCTCGACGTTTTCGCTTCCGGATGTCTCGGGCCACCTGGCGCGGGCTGTGCGGGCGGCCGCGTCCGCCCGTGTCAGCCTGAGCGCGCCACGGCCGGTGGCGGGGCCGACCGCCCCCTCGCTGACGGCGCCCTCGATGCTCTCCACCACTCACAAGGTCATCGCCATCGGGGCCTCCACGGGCGGCACGACGGCGATCGAGACGGTGCTCCGAGCGCTGCCGGCGGACACGCCCGGGATCGTCATCGTCCAGCACATGCCGGAGTACTTCACCGCCAGCTTCGCCAACCGCCTCAACCAGGTCTGCGCCATGGAGGTGCGCGAGGCGCGTGACACGGACGCGGTCGTCCCCGGTGTCGCGTTGCTGGCCCCCGGCAACCTGCACATGCTGCTGAACAAGAGCGGCGCCAAGTACCTGGTGCGGACGCGCACCGGCCCCCCCGTTCACCACCAGCGCCCGGCCGTCGATGTGCTCTTCCAGTCCGTCGCCCGCAGCGCCGGCCAGAACGCCGTGGGCGCATTGCTCACGGGCATGGGGGCCGACGGCGCCCAGGGCCTGCTCGCCATGCGCGAGAGTGGTGCCTGGACGATGGCTCAGG
Source organism: uncultured Armatimonadia bacterium (assembly GCA_964542355.1). GTDB lineage: Bacteria > Armatimonadota > Zipacnadia > Zipacnadales > JABUFB01 > CAZIWQ01. The sequence continues at coordinate 373 of CAZIWQ010000304.1, read as the reverse complement.
ATGAGCAGAGTTGTATCGTGTTTGGGATGCCGAAGGAAGCGATCAAGCTGGGGGCGGCGCAGGACATCGTGGCGCTGGAGGACATCCCGGCCGCGATCCTGGCGGCCTGCACGCACGCCACGGCCGGCGTACACTAGCCGCGCGGAAGCCGTCCGCCGTTGTGGGGCAGGGACCCGCCGCCGTTGTCGTTCTGTCTTGTAGAATCCCTAAGCCCCGTCAAGGCCTTTGTTGTTGGCTACCTGCCGACGTTGGCGTGCGCCGTACCGGCCTCACCCCCCGGCCCCCTCTCCGTCCCGGAGAGGGGGTGTCAGCAGGTCCGTACCGGGACGCGTGGCACGCCGCCGTCAGACGTTGTCGTTCCCCCGCGGACGCT
>CAZIWQ010000303.1:4739-7407 GCA_964542355.1 uncultured Armatimonadia bacterium | reverse complement strand
ACCGGACACTTGATACCGGCGCGGCTGGAAGCCGCGCCAACACGGCTTCTGCGACAGGCTCTTCAGCCCGTGGAATCGGGCGGCAACCAGGAATGCGCCCGCGAGGGCGCTCGGCCGACAGGCCCCGAGAGTGGAGCCGACATCCGCCGTCAGCCGCAACCCGGCACGACACGACCGCAACGCGCTTGTCGTCTCGCGCTCCATCCGCGTCGCGGCTCCTGCGAGGCGTGCCCGAGTTTGCGCACTGCACATGGGCGAGCATGCGGGGTCGCGGTCCCAGGGAACGGTGGGGGCAGCCGCCTACTTCACCTCCAGCTCCTTGACGGCCACCCCGTCACTCCACTTCCCCATCGACCGCTGCTCAGGGGTGTTCCCCAGCGCCCACTGCCGGTGCTTGCCGTAGAAGGCGGCGTCGGTCAAGGCGTCGAAGAGCTTCCAGCAAGCGTAGTAGTCCAGCGCGTTGAGCTGCCGGCCGCTCCCGCTCCGCCCGGTAGGGAAGCTGTGGTCCGTCACGAGCGGCGGATCGCCGTGACTATCGCTGTGCGCAGTGACGAGGTTCTTGCTGCTTGCCGGAACGCGGCTCGCGCCCTCATAGATGCGGCGGGCGATCGCGCTCCCTGCCAGACCGTCATCAGCGCCGACCAGGCACAGGAGCAGCGTGTCGCCGGGGATGTCGGAGTAGGTAGCGAGGGGGATACCCCAGGCGCTGTCCGGCTGGAACGAGCGCCCCGGCTCTACGCACATCACGGCGCGGGGGCGTGGCAGCTTGAGGCGTTCCCACTGGGCGGCGATGTTGGCGACAATGACGCCCCCGGCCGAATGGCCGACCAGCGCGAGCTTGCCTTCGTCGGGGGCGACGGGTCCGGCCCGCCGCAGACGGATGAGGGCGTCGTGCACCGCCCCCGCGGCATTGGCCGTGAAGACCGTCGCACGCGTCCGCAGACTGGCCTGGTAGCGCGGGTAGATGACGATGCTCCCGCGGCGCACGAGGTGGTAGATCCAGGCTTCGTAGGGGAACGGCTGCATCGCACTCCAGCCGTGCGCGAACACCACGACCGGCGCAGTCGCCGGCTGCGGCTGATCGGGGGTGTAGGACCAGTACTCGCTATCGCCGCTACCGAAATGCCCCCGTTGCACCGCGGCGTGCGGGTAGTCCCGGCCGCCGGGGCCGGTGGCCGGCTGATCGGGCGCTTGTGGTCGCCCGGCCCATCCCGGCAACGCCCCCGCAACCCACAGCAGGGCAAGCGCTGCGCTGCGTCCCATCGCAATCCCTCCGAGTCGTCGTGCGCGGCAGGAATCCGTGCTCGCGACGGCCAACTTTACGGCAAGTCGGCGCGGTTCGGCTGCCAGTCGCCAGTCGCCGTCACCCCACGGAGTTGTCCACGACCAAGGAGTGATCCACCCCATGCCAGCCAGTCTCTGGGAGCCGAACTTCGAGCGCGTGATGACCGTGCTGGAGCGGCGCGGCGAGCCGGATCGCGTGCCGTTCTTCGAGCTGTTCCACGATGCCCCGATCATCGAGGCCGTCATCGGCAGGCCGATCCCGCCCGATCCCCACGAGTGGCGGCAGGTGCGTATCGAGTTCATGTCCGGTCTCGGCTACGACTACGTCAACGGTTACCATACCTTCGGCTTCCCGGAGGTGGAGTCCTTGCTCGCCGATGATACGGCGGCCCACAGTCGGGGCCAGCGCGGCTGGCAGGACGAGCATCACGGGCCCATCGGCTCGTGGGAGGAGTTCGAGCGCTACCCGTGGCCCGACATCACCCAGGCCAGCTTCGCAGACCTCGACGAGCTCCCCGCCCTCCTGTCCGACGGCATGAAGGTCACCACCACGTTGCCCGGTGGCATCCTCGAGAATCTGTGTCGCCTGATGGGCTATGAGACCCTCTGCCTCACCCTCCTCGATGACCCCGACCTCGTGCAGGCCGTCGTCGACAGGATCGGTGAGAGTGAGCTCGCCCTCTACCGCGTGCTGTGCGACATGGAGCACGTCGGCGCCCTGTGGCTCAACGACGACCTCGGCTTCAAGACCCAGACGATGATCTCGCCCCAGCACCTGCGCCGCTTCGTGTTCCCCTGGCACCGTCGGCTGGTCGAGTATGCGCACGCCCGCGGCAAGCGCGTGGTGCTGCATGCCTGTGGCAACCTGCGCGAGGTCATGGATGACCTGATCGATGATGTCCGGATCGATGCCAAGCACTCGTTCGAGGACATCATCCAGCCGGTCGCTGAGTTCAAGCGGCAGTATGGTGCGCGGGTGACGGCCCTCGGTGGCATCGATGTGCACGTGCTTGCCGGCAGTAGCGAGGACGAGGTCCGGGCCTATACGCGCCGGACGATCGAGGCGTGTGCCCCGGGAGGCGGCTGGGCGCTGGGCTCCGGCAATACCGTCGCCAACTACATCCCGCTCGGCAACTTCCTCGCCATGCTCGACGAGGGGCGGAAGGTGGGCGTGTACGCGAGATAGCGGACGAGAGCGTAGGAGCGTAGGAAACGGCGGGGCTCTGTGGGGCAGGCTTTCCAGCCTGCCAGCCGTTCGTCGCTGTCGTTGCCGTCGGTCGTCGCCGTTGCCGTGGTAGGAGAGGGGCCCGGTGCCCGGCCCCGGGCCCAGGGGGAAGGGGGGCCCCGGCGGGCCCCGGGGGCGCGCCCGCCAGGGGCCGCCGCC
>CAZIWQ010000303.1:0-4729 GCA_964542355.1 uncultured Armatimonadia bacterium | reverse complement strand
AGCGCTCCCCTGAGCGCGACCGCGAGCCCACCACCAATGGTCTCCCCGGCGGGCCACAGGTGCCCGCCCTACAGACGACGCCGACGACGCACGACGCCACCAGCAGAGCAGCGTGGTAGGAGAGGGGCCGTATGCCCTGCGCGTGGCGATTGGTGAGCGGCGCCCCGTCGCGCTCAGGGGAGCGCTCCTACCACGGCCACGACCAGGCAGGGGAACCCGACCATCACGGCGAAGCATCCACTACGACAGTCGCGTGTCACACTCCAGGAGGATCTCCATGAGACACAGTCGCCGCCTGTTGACGGCCGCGGGCGTGCTGGCCCTGCTCGCCCCCCTCGCCCTGGCCGGCGCCGCACCGGCGCCGGAGACAGTCCCCGGTCCCGTGCAACGCGCCACCGTGCTCCAGGTGCTTGCCGCGGGCCGGCTGAACCTGCAGGTCGAGGGGCAGTACGAGTCCGTGCGGCTCTACGGTGTCTCCATGTCGGCGCAGGACGAGGCGACGGAGTTCCTGCGCGCCCGCATTGGCAAGCAGCCGGTGGATGTGCAGCGCGTCCCGATGGTGACCTGGGCCGACCGCGCGCAGCCCGAGGCCATGGTCTACCCGGCGGGCCTGCGGCAGCCGGGCCTCAGCATCAACGCCGCCATGGTTGCCACGGGCTATGCGACCGTGCGCGCACCGCGCCTGCCGTCGTACGCGACGGTTGACCCCCGCGCGTGGCTACCGGTGCGCGACGAGGCGGCGGCGGCAATCCGGGGCCTGTGGCGTGAGGCGAGCCCCGGGCCGGCCTCTGCCTCGGCGCCGTGGTTCTACCGGCTCCAGGTCGGCATGTCCGTCGCCGACCTCCTGCACCTCGTCGGCCGTCTGCCGAGTCAGGAGGGGAGCGCGGGCCTGGCTGCGGACTTCACCCGGCACCTGGGCCTGCCGGCCCGCCCGGTGCTCGCCTGGTACCTGCCCGACGGGATGGTGGCGGTCTCCGTCACGAGCCTGCCCGCGTCCTACTGGCCAACCGTCAACGAAGCGCCCCTCGAGCAAGCCTCGGTCCTCGCGTGGGCCTGGCGCGGGAAGTAGGGTCGGTCCCCGACCCTACTCCCCAAACACCAGCTCCACCGGGCCGGAGGTTCCCTGCACGAACGTCTTGCCCTCCGCATACAGCCACGACTCGACACTGGTGTGAACCTGCGCGTCCGTGCTGCTCTCCACCCACGTCCCATCGGCCAACTGGACGGCGAGGGTCAACCCCGCGAACTTGTAGCAGTCGCCTCCCGCGTTCCCCAGCTCAAGTTGGTTGCGCAGCTTCAGCAGCGTGAGCTGCTCGGGCGTGAGCTCGATGATCCGCTCCTGCCAGGCGGAGAGCTCACCGCGGTTGGCCGGCACCGATGCAAGCTGCCGGCCGTTGAGTGTGATGAACTTGTCGCGATACGGTGGGTCGCCATTGACATCGAACACGCGGATGCGCAGGCGTGCGGCCTTGATCGTGGCCAGGTCGGCGGGGCTGAGGGCGCGTTGCTGCCGCCGCCGCGGTAGCTCCGTCGGCGCCAGGAGTTGCACGGTCTGGCGCCGGAAGCCCTGTGCGACCGCCGGCGGCAGATGCTCCGCCGGTAGCGGGCGCACGGTCACGGGTCGATCGGCGACGAGCCACACCGCCACCGTCACATCGGGGCTCGAGAACGGCGCATCTCCGGGGCCGGGCAGGGCGGCCGCCAGGGAGATTGTCTTGCCCCGGAACGGCCGCAGGTCGAGGCTGTGCAGGGCCCAGGTGTCGCCCGTGGCGCGGCGGGGACGGATGCTCGCGCCGTCGACACGCAGGCTCTCGAACTCCGCCGCTCGTCCCGGTCCTTGCACCACGAGGTACAGGTCGCAGCGCTGCATCGCCTCGTCAGGGACCGGCACCCGTGCGGTGATGGTGGCGCGGCCCTGCTCCCCGACTGTGGCCCGGGCCGAGCCGCCCGCCAGAGCCGGCACTGTGAGCGGGGCCGCCGCCTCCGGCGCTCCGCGTGACAACTCCACCACCAGCACGCTCACCCCCGGCACAGAGAGCCGGATCGGCGTGCCCGCGGTGAACCCCGTCGGCAGCGCCGCCACGTAGGGGTAGACGACCCGCCCGTGGAACGGGCGCCCCACCGGTCCCCGGTAGCACACCGTCTTGTCGAACGGCACGTCCAGCGTCTGCTCGGCGAACCCGGGGTTGCGCAGGCACAGGATGCCGCGGTCGCCCTGCCAGTGTGCGTACCCGTAGACCTCGCCCCGGCGCGGGCTGCCGCCCACCATCGTCTCGTTCTCCAGCACCCGGCAGTTGTCCACGGCCCAGCGGGTCGCCTTGCCAAGCACCTCCCACCACGGCGGGGTCAGGAGATCCGGGGTCACATACAGCTCCTTGAGCTGCACCCCGCGACCGTAGTACAGGACGACCGAGTCGGCCCACTCGCGCAGCGTCTCGTCCGGCCCGCCCAGCCGGTTGAGCTTGCCCTGGATGATCCCGTGCGTCATCATCGCCGACACCGGCACCAGCTTGCGCTCGTCGTGGTACACATGGTAGAAGTGGGCGTCGCGGTAGCTCATCTCCCACTCGCGTGGCGAGAGCTGGGGGAACGTCCGATCGAAGCCGAAGTCGCTGGCGCACATCCACACGCTGTCAGCATGCATCAGCCACCAGGGAGACAGCCAGACGCTCGAGGTGATGTTCAGGAAGATGTCGGGGTTGAGCGTGCGCTCGTAGGCCAGGAGCTCCAGCTCGGCATCGAGGTTGGCTTCGTGGCCGTGACGGTCATCGGGCAGGTGTCCATGCCCGGGTGCAGAGCAGCGCAACGTGTTGAAGTCATGCTTGCAGTAGGCGAGGTTGCCCTGCGTGATGACGCGCCGCGTGGCCTCGCGAATCGCGGCATTGTAGCGCGGGCCCACCAGGCAGTAGAAGTCGCCGCGATTGGACTTCTCGTATCCCTGCGCGGCCCCCCAGGCGGCGTTCAGGTTGGTGCCGTTCAGCGGCATCCAGATCCCCAGGCGCGTGCCGCGCGCCTGCAGGGCGTCACGCAGCGGCGCAAAGCCCGTGGGGTACAGGCCGGCACGCGGCAGCCAGATCGAGTCCCGCTCCTGCCAACCATCGTCCGGCACGAAGGCGTCCATCTGCAGCCCGTAGGGTGCGAGCAGGTTGCGCTGGAACCCCTCATAGATCGCCACCAGGTTCGCGGCCGTGAGCTCGTTGCCGCGCAGATCATACCAACTGTTGTACTGCATGAAGTTGCGGCTGGGGCGCCGGATCGTGGCGAGGTAGTCGCTGAACCCGAGCTCCAGGGGGTCGCCCGGCTGCCCGACACCGGCCACCGCCACCTTGCTCTGCAGACCCCACTCGCCGGTTGCATCTTGCCGCGCCAGGCCGGGGAAGTGCGCCAGCCGCACCATCCCCTCGCGGGCCCCCGTCTCACTACCGGGGTACTCCAGGCCCACAAACCACGCCGACCCGATGAACACGGGCTCGCCCGTGCCACCCCGATCGCAGGGCAGTCGCGTCCGGAAGCACTCAACCTCGAGCCGGTCGACCGCATCACCCGCGGCCATCGCGAGGCTGACGCGCTTGCGCACGACCGGGCCGTCGCTCAGCCAGTACTCCACCTGCACGGCGGTCGGAGCACCGGGCATCCCGGCGACGCGCGGCCGGTAGTCGAGCGTCACGACAACCGCACCGTCACGCTTGCCGATCGCGGGCGCCGCGCGCGCGACGTAGTCCTCGATGCCAAGCTCGCGGCCGTCCATCAGGCGGAGCGCGAACTCGCCGCTGTGAACGGCAAGCACATCCGCGCCATCGGCCCGCGCGAACGAGATGGTCCGCCACGAATCACCATCGCGTTGCAGCACACGCTGGACGCGGTCGTTGCGCAGGATGAGACGGGCTCCGTCCACGACCGCGGTCGGGGCTGCGGCAACGGAACCGGTGCCGCATGCGACGAAGAGGAGAATGCAGGGGATCACGCGCAAGCCGATCGCCTCCCATGATGGACCATACCGCCGACTCTTCGCTCCGCGGCGGGAGACGACCTGTGAGTCGGCGCGGGGTCGACGACCGGGGAGGGCGTGCCGGACAGGAGTGTCCGGCGTACCGGTCGGGCAACCGGCGGCACTGGCGCTACCGCGCGAGGATCGTCACCACCGCCTGCACGACATCGTCGACCGCGATCGCGGCCATGCAGGCGTAGTCGCGACAGGTGGGGTGTGCATAGCAGGGCTGACAGGGGAATGGCTTCTGCAGCACGATGTGCCCGTCCCCGTAGGGGCCGGTACGCGCGGGGTTTGCCGGGCCAAACAGTGCCACCACGGGTCTGCCGACGCCCACGGCCAGATGCATCGGGCCGGTGTCGCCGGACACGACGACCGCGCAGCGCCGGAGCACCGCGGCCAGTTGTAGATAACTGGTCTTGCCGGCGGTGGAGAGCGCGGCCACGTCGGCCGCGGCCACGATGCCCTCGGACAGGGCGACCTCGTTCGGGCCGCCGAGTACAACGACGCGGGCGCCGACCGCGTGGTGCAGTGCGCGCGCCACGGCGGCGAAGCGTTCGGCGGGCCACATGCGGTGGATGGCGAACGCCCCGGGGTTGAGCGCCACCAGCGGACCGGTGGAGGTGAAGGGGTGGGCGGCGAGCAGCCCGGCGTCGTACTCGCACGCTTCCGGGGGCACGTGGAAGTCGAAGCGCGGGTGGGAGATGTCGGCCCCGAGTGCCGCGGCCAGCGGCAACATGC
>CAZIWQ010000302.1:0-7409 GCA_964542355.1 uncultured Armatimonadia bacterium | reverse complement strand
GGTACGGCGCATGCCAACGTCGGCAGGTAGCCGATGACAACGGCCTTGACGAGGCTCAAGGATTCCACAGACGGGCAACGGACGACGGCAACATCGGCGCGGCACAAGTCCCCGCCCTACAGGCACGGCACACGGCGTAACGAAAGTCGGCTCGCGGATTGGGGACCCGGGGGGGGCGGCTGCCAGGCCCCCTACTTGGCGTCCGTGCGCTTGCCCGCCTCCTCGATCCGTCGCACGATGTCGGTGGTGGAGATCCCGGCGACGGGCGGGATGAGGGCGATCTGAGTCCCCTGCCGCTGAGCGGCCGCCCGTTCCCCGGCGTCGAGGCTGTCGATGGTGTAGTCCCCACCCTTCACCCAGACATCCGGCGTGAGCTCATCCAGGAGCCCGGTCACGCGCTTCTCGTCAAACACGGTGACCCAGGTCACACACTCCAGTGCGGCCATGATCATCACGCGCTCGTCCTGCTTGAGGATGGGCCGAGAGGGGCCCTTCAGTGACTGCACGGAAGCATCCGAGTTGAGGGCGACGATCAAGGCGTCCCCGAGCCGGGCAGCCTGCTGCAGGTAGGTCACATGACCGGGGTGGATGAGGTCGAAGCAGCCGTTCGTGAAGACGACCTTCTTCCCCTGGGCCCTGGCGGCGTGCACGAGTGTCGCAAGCTCATCACGCGAGCATAGCTTCTCGCCCTTGCGCAGGGTGGTGTACTCGGCCATGGCGTGACACAGGTCGTCGTGCCCCACGATGGCGGTGCCGGGGCGGCCCACCGCGACGGAGGCCGCGAGGTTTGCTATCTCCGCCGCCTGGCGCACGGTGGCGCCCCCCAGCAGGGCGACGGTGAGCGCGGCACAGACGGTGTCGCCGGCGCCGGTGGGGTCGAACACCTCACGCTCGAAGGTCGGCACATCCTCGCGGCCTTCCGGCGTGAACAGGGCGATGCCCGCCGGGCCACGCGTGACGGCGGCGCTGCGATTGCCGAGCTCGTCGACCAGGCGGCGACCGGCCTGCGCGACAACATCCGGCGCCTCGGGCGCGAGACCGAGGAGCTGCGCCGCCTCGCGCTCATTGGGGGCAACAATGTCGTAGCCACGCAGGAATTGCGCTTGACCGGAGACATCGCCAACAAGCAGAATGTCGCTCGCGCGTGCAATCCGCTGGGCGGCGGCGATCACCGCCGGGCTCGCGACGCCGGCTCCGCTCTCGATGATGACCACCGCATCCACTGTGCCGGCCAACGTCTCGATGCTGTGGATGAGGGCCGCCTCAGTCTCCCCGGTGACGTACGGGGGGCGCGGGGTGTCGATGCGCAGGACCGCCCGTTCCGGCGAATGCGCCGCCAGCGCCGCGACGCGGGTGCGCACGTTCGTGGGGGCCCCCGGCGGAGCTGTGAGGCCGTCGGTCGCGACCGCGGCCGCGCGGCACGCGGCGAGCAAGGCCTCGGCCTCCGCATCGCTCCCGATGACGCCGACGAGCTGCGCGGCGGCACCCAGAGCGGCGATCCCGGCCGCGACGTTGCCGGCGCCGCCGGGCGTGCAGCGCCGACTGCGCGTCTCGATCAGTGGCACCGGCGCCTCGGGCGACAGCCCGCGGGTCTCGCCGGAGATGTAGGTGTCCAGATACAGATCGCCAATCACCAGGACGCGCTTGCCGCCGGCGGCGTCGAGGATGGCGAGTAGCTCAGCAGTGGTTTGCACAAACAGACCTCCCAACGGGGGTGACGGGCAGCGCCCACGCGGGGCGGCCCGGCACGGTACACGACACGACCATTGTACCGGCATGCGCCGAGCCCGTAAAGCGGCGTGGGGTCGGTGCCAACACCAGGTTACCATGAGCCAACCCGACTTTGCCCCTGATGCCCCGGTGCGGCAGGAGCGCACCCCCGCGGTCGGGGTGCCCGCCGCGACAGGCACTGCTGCCTCACGCTCCCGCGTGCGCACCGACATGGTGCCCGCGGAGGGCGCCATCACCCTGCGGGCCCTGCTGCTCGGGCTCGTCGTCGTCGTCGGCTTCACGGTCGCCGGCTGCTTCTCCATCCTGCTGCGGTACGAGATCATCGGCACGGGCTATCTGCCACGCGGTGCCATCGCGATTCTGCTGGTCCTGGTGGCACTCAACGGGCTGCTCGGTCTGGTCGCCCGGCGCTTGCAGTTGACGCGGCGCGAGGTCCTGCTGGTCTTCATCATGCTGCTGGCGATGGCCGCGATCCCGGGGCAGGAGTACGCGCAGCACTTCTATCTGAACGCGCTCGGGATCGTGTACTACACCACCCCGGATATCGCCCGACCCGAGCTGTACCTCGACGACCTCAACCCGCTGCTGGTACCCAGTGTGAACCGTGAAGCGCCGGAGATCCAGTGGGCGTTCGAGGGCACCCCGCCCGGCAAGCACATTCCGCTGGGGGCGTGGCTGCGTCCGCTCGCGGTGTGGACACCGTACTTCCTCGCCCTGTACTGGATGCTGATGTGCTTCGCGGCGGTGCTGGCGTCTCGGTGGGAGGACCAGGAGAAGCTGCTGTATCCGCTGATGCAGGTCCCCCACGAGATCGCCGGCGCCCGCGGCGGGATGCTGCCTGCGCTCCTGCGCAATCGGCTGATGTGGGTGTGCTTCGCCTGCAGCAGCCTGCTGTACGTGGTGAAGGGGCTCCACAGCTACTTCCCCGGGGTGCCCGATATCAACCTCCAGCGGACCACGGAGACGTTGTTTGCCGGCGGCCCCGCCGTGGCGTTCAACTACGTCGCGTTGCACCTGTACCCCGAGATGGTTGGCATCGCGTACCTGCTCACCAGCGAGGTCGGGTTCAGCCTGTGGTTCTTCTACCTCCTGCGACTGGTCGAGGCGTTCTTGCGCAACATGATGGGGATCACGACCAGCCACTATGACTTCTTTGAGCTGCAGACCATGGGGGGCTACCTGGTGCTGGGCTGTGCCCTGCTCTGGTCGGCTCGCAAGCACATCGCGCGGGTGGTCGGGTGTGCGGTGCGCGGCGAGGATGACGCGGACGCAGGGGTCGCACAGCCGCACCGCATGGCGGTGGTCGGGTTTGCCGGTGCTTTCTGTTTCATCATCCTGTGGTGCACGCAGATCGGCATGTCCGGCCTGTGGGCGACGGTGTTCTTCTGCCTGCTCCCGCTCACCGGGATGGTCGTCTCGCGCGTGATCTGCGAGGCGGGGATGTACATCTACACCTCCCCCTTCCGGCTCAATGAGATGCTGTTCAAGCTGGTCGGGGCGCCGCGTCTCGGCGCGAGGAACGTCACACTGCTCACCGCGGTGAGTTGGGTGCAGGTGCGGAGCACGGCCACTCAGTTCATGCCACAGGCGTTCCAGGGCCTCAAGCTCAGCTCGGCCGCCGGGCTCAGTCGTGGCACGGTGATGCTGGTGATGATGCTCGCGATCACGGCGGCAGTGCTCACCAGCCACGTCGTCGCCCCCTGGGTGATCTACAGTTGGGGGGTGCCAAAGCTGGGGTGGTGGCCGCAGGGCAGCTCACTGGGCACGACCAAGAGCCTCGTCTCCATGCTCACCAACCCGCTGCTGATGCGCGTCGGGGACTGGGTGGCGGTGGGTGCCGGCGGGGCGATGACGATGTTTCTGGTGGCGATGCGGCAGCGCTTCCTGTGGTGGCCGTTCCATCCGGCGGGGTATGTGGCGTGGTTGGGCTGGCCGATCGACCGCTACTGGTTCTCGATCCTGTTGGGCTGGCTGGCCAAGAGTGTCGTGCTGCGGTTCTTCGGGTACAAGACGTTCGCCGCCCTGCGCCCCGCGGCGTTCGGCCTGATCCTGGGCATCTGCTTCATCCTCACGCTCTCCATCGTGTTCCATTTCTTCGTCGAGGGCCCCCCGCTCGTGATCGAGTAGCCCGCGCGGCTGCCGCCAATGCTCTTGCTTTCCGCGGGCGAGTGGCCCATGATATGGGGTCGTGCCTGGGCGGGTCCCGCGGCGGGGCCCCCCCCACAGCCCGGACCGCGGTGCAGCCTGCGGCACCAGGGGTCACAGCGTCTCGCGATGGGATGGTCTGCCGGTGCCGGTCAGCCTTGACGTAGAAGACAGTGTGGAACTTGGCGAGATCGATGACGAAGAGGCGGCGCTCCCCTGGGACCAGCGCGAAGCCGGAATGCGCTGGATCGTGTGGGACGGCATTCTCGCGAGCACGATGGGGGGCCTCACCGGCGGGGTCTTCCTGACCGGCTTCGCACTGCTGCTCGGAGCGACGGAGACCGTGATCGGCCTGCTGTCAGGCCTGCCTCGTCTCGCCGCCCTGATGCAGCCGCTGGGCGCGTACTTCGTCGAGCGTCTGCACCTGCGCAAGACGATCAGTGTGTGGGTGTTTGGCCCGGCCCGGGCCCTGTGGGCGCTGGTCTTGCTCTTGCCTGCGATGGGCTACGCGGGCGGGGCCTCGCGGTCAGCCATGCTGCTGCTACTGGCGGTGGCGGTCGGGTCGTCCCTGATGTCCGGCTTTGCGGCCGTGAGCTGGCTGACGTGGATGAGCGACCTGATCCCGGCCGCGGCACGCGGCCGCTTCTTCAGCCGCCGCACGATGCTTGCCGGCATCACTTCCGCAGTCATCGGCATGGCCGCCGGCAAGTTCGTCGACATGTGGAAGGTGATGGATGGGGGGGACGGCTCCACCGGGTTCCTAGTCGTGTTTGGCGTCGGGATGGCGTGCGGTTTCGCGAGCTGGTACACGCTGCTCCGCTGCCCCGAGCCGGCCTTCACCCATCACGATGACGACAGCACCCCCTTCTCGTTCCGGGCGGCGCTGGGGAGCGCATGGTCAGACCTCAACTTCCGGCGCCTGCTGTACTTCACCAGCATTGTTACCGGAGGCGTCTGGATCGCCGGGCCGTTCTTCAGTGTCTACATGATCAAGACGATGAACCTGCCGTACTCGATCATGAGCCTTCTGGCGACGACCAGCGCGCTCGGCAGCCTGCTTACGGTTCGGCTGTGGGGCAGGCTCAGCGATCACTTCGGGAACCGGCCGGTGATTCTCGCGGCGATCAACGGGGTGAGCCTCACTCCCGTGCTGTGGCTGCTGACGGCGGGCGGCGCCTGGTGGCCGCTGATCATCGCCAACGTCGTCGGGGGCGCCTCCTGGGGAGGGTACTTCCTCGCCCAGATGAACCTGGTCTTCAAGATCACGCCCAATGAGCGCAAGTCCGTCTACATCGCGCTGTTCTATGCGCTCGACGCACTCCCGATGCTGTTCGCGCCGCTGCTGGGAGGGCTGTTCCTCCAGCACACCCCGCACTGGGCCCTGCACGTGGGGTCCTGGACCTTCGTGAACTACCACGTGCTCTTCGCGGCGTCGGGGTTCACGCGGCTGGCGGCCTCGGGCGTGTTCAAGGGGGTGCGCGAGCCCCGAGCCAAGCCGGTCGGGCACATGATCCGCGTGCTCAGCCACTTCCGCTCCCTCAACCCGGTGCTCGGGCTGCAGTATAGTGTGCACGTTGTGTCCGACGTGGCGGGACGCGGGACCCGGCGCGCGGCTCGCGTCGTGCATCGCACCGCCCGGCGGGTGCTCAACCACTTCGACCCTGACAAGACCGAGGGCGCAGACTGATCTACGGAGGGCCTCCTTACCATGCGGTACGCCGGACGCTATACGATGTTCGACTTCGGGCAAGTGACGACATACCCGCTGGCCGAGCGGCCGAACGTGCTGAAGCGGGACGGGATCGTCTCGCCGGCGGCGGCCCTCGGCGCCGCCGATCGCTGGCCGGACGCCACCGTGCGCGCGGTCGCCGCCGAGGTCCTCGCCGCCCGTGAGCGCGGCCTCCCCGTGATCCTGTTCACCGGGGCACACATGATCAAGCTGGGCTTCTCGCCCCTCGTCATCGACCTGATGCGGCAGGGCCTGATCACCTTGCTGGCCACCAACGGCGCGGGATCGATCCATGACTTCGAGCTCGCACTCATCGGCGAGACGAGCGAGAGTGTGCCCAATGCTCTCCCCGCCGGGCTGTTCGGCATGGCCTACGAGACAGGACACCTGCTGAACGAGGCCCTGCGGGCCGGCAACGAGGCGTGCCTCGGCTACGGCGAGAGCGTGGGACGACTCATCGCCACCGGCGAGCCGCTCGGGGTCCAGTTCCCCCATCGCGACATCAGCCTGCTCGGGCAGGCGTACGAGCTGGGAGTGCCGGCGACGGTGCACGCCACGATGGGGACCGACATCATCGACCAGCACCCGGGGTTCGACGGCTGTGCCAAGGGGGGGACGAGCGGGCGCGACTTCGGTATCTTCGCCCACGAGGTGACCCGGCTCGCGGGGGGTGGGGTCGTCATCAACCTGGGGTCGGCGGTGACAGGGCCGGAAGTCCTCCTCAAGACCGTGTCGATGGCCGCGAATGTCGGCAAGCCGCCGACGGGCCTCATCACCGCGAACTTCGACCTGCGAGGGGGGGGGCTTCCTCTCTCGCACCCCTCGCAGCCAACGTTCTACTACCGCGACATCAAGAGCGTGGTCACGCGGATCCCGCAGGCCTTCGGGGGGCGCGGGTACATGGTCGAGGGCAACTTCCTCGACTCACTCCCCGCCCTGTATGATCTGCTCAATCGCCGGCTGCCGGCCATCACTCCAACGACGGGCGCGAGTCCAGACGCGCCTTGACGTAGCGGGCCAGCGGGTCGGCGGGGGCCCGCGCGAGGAGCACCAACAGGTCGTCGGGGAGGTCGATGTCGAGCTCGAGACCGGGGCGGCGCACCTCGCGACAGACGAGCCCATGGCCCTCCGCATCGTCGCGGTGGGTGTGGCAGCTCCCGGGCCCCAGCACCTCCCCGAAGGCATACGAGAACGCCTCCGGCACGTTCACCAACAGGGCGTTCGTGCCTCGCTCGCGGCGGTCGGGGGCCAGGATGACGTCCCCGCCGGCCTCCCAGGCGGCCACCATCGCCTCCAGGTCGGCGAGCTCCAGCAGGGGTAGGTCGCTCGAGACAAACAGCATCGCCGCGCGGCCGCGGATCCGCTCGTCGGCGGCCACGCGTGACACGTCGCGCCGCATGCCATCGCTGCCACCCGCGACCAGAGCGGCCCCGTACTCCGCAGCCAGCGCCGCGAGCTCCGCCGGCGCGCACAGCACCAGCTCGCGCGCCGCCCGCAGCTCGCGACACACGTGCAGCACGTGACGCAGCATCGCGAGCGAGAGCGCCACCCGCGCCTCCCGCGACAGCACCGACCGCAGGCGCGTCTTGGCGCGGTCCAGGGCCTTGTGGGGCACGACGATGACCAACTCTGACCGAGGCACCGCAGTCACCTGAGTGGGCGGCGTGCCGACGCTTCTGTTCCGCGCGGCTGTCGTCCTGAGCCCGGACCGCTTCGCGGTCCACCAGCCAGGGATCCGCTCTATCCGTAGATGAGTTCGCCCTGCGCCGCCGACCTCCCTGCGCCACAACGAGAGGACTGCCAC
>CAZIWQ010000301.1:0-7423 GCA_964542355.1 uncultured Armatimonadia bacterium | reverse complement strand
GGGCATCCACCGTCACGCCGAAGCGCACGCAGTTGACACCATACGCCGCGAGCAGGCCGATCCAGTTGAGGATGGTCTCGTCGGTGGCGCGGCACCATGCGGAGGGGCCATCGGGCCGGCTCCCCGTCTCCGGATCGGGCGCGAACAGGCCGATGGTGGCGTAACCCCACGGTACGTAGCTGCCACCGCGGGCGGTGCGCAGCCAGCCGCTCGGGGCCAGTTGCGCCGGTCCCTCGGCCTCCCACGGCCGGGTGGCCGGGTCGTAGACGATGAACGGTACCTCGGAGCTGCGCCCGCCGGCCCACGTCACCCGGGCGTGGTAGGCGCCAGCGGCGAGCTTGCCCAACACCGCCCGGTAGCGCCCGTCACCGAGGTCCTCGCAGTCGCGCGGCGTTCCCGCCAGCGTCAGTGTGAGCCGCTGACCGGGCAACGGCGCCGCCGCCTCCGACGTGCACTCCATGACCAGGTCGACCGGCTGTCCCACCGGGTAGGCAACCCTCAACGGTCGCACGCGAGGGGAGCCGAGGCGTGCCTGGAGGGTCGTGGCGAACATGACCTGCGCGCCCTGCCGGGCGGTCACGGTGATCGGGTACAGCCCCAGTGCGAACCGGCTCCAGAGGCCCTCACTGAGGAACACGCCGTCCGGTTGGCGGGTGAAGGCGAGCGGCGTGCCCGCGACATCGCCGGTGACCGCGAGGCCCTCCCGCGGCAGGCCGGAGGGCTGCATGACGCGGACCTCGACCCGCCCCTCCTCGCGGCGGAAGCGCGCGCCGGCGGTGCGGTAGTTGCCGAAGCTGTAGGCCACCACGTGGAACCAGTCATTGCCGTCATTGTCCACCGTGATCGTGTGCTTGCCGGCCGGCACCGGGATCGCGTAGTGGCCGCGGTAGTCACTCAGCGCGGTCTGTGTCTCGCCGGGGAAGTCGCGGCGCAGCTTCTCCTCGCCGTCGAGCCGCACGATCAGACGCGAGCCCCCGTACCCCGAGGTCTCGGCGATCTTGACACCGAAGCTGCCCGGCTCAGGATACTCCACGGCGAAGGTCGCGGGACTGTGCAGGTCCGCGTGGTTGCGCACGCCGTGCATGTGCGAGCCAAGCACGAGCCCCTCGGGCAGGCCGCGCAGGTTGTCGACGGCGATGGGGGTGGCGGGCCCGCGCGTGGACCACCCTCCCGTCGGCAGGGCGAACAGGTCGAAGAAGCGTGGGGGGCTGCCGGTCCGCTCCGCCGGCAGGGCCACCAGCTCATCGATCAGGATGTCGACCGGCTGCTTGGTCCCACTGACATTGAGCTGCGCCAGGACGAGTGGGCCGAGCTTGGCCCCCATCTGCCCGCGCGGCTCAAACTGATCGAAGGGGACGACGAACCGGCGCCAGTCGGTGAAGTCCAGCCGCACTCCGAAGCGGAAGCACAGGGCGGGCTTGACTTCATAGTTGCCGAACATCACGTTGAGCTGCTCCCCCGAGCCGTCGCCTTTGAGCCAGAACGCAACCCGGTCGCAGTCATTGGCGATCCAGTCGAGGGTCTGGATGCTAACCTGCATGTGCGTCCAGGTCTGGGGGCAGGCCGCGAACCGCAGGCGCGCGGCAGCCTGGCCAACCTTCGCCTCCGCGGTCGGTACCATCGTGCACAGGGGGCCGCTGCCGGCCGGTTTGGTGCCCTCGACCAGGTACCAGCCCTGCGTCCCGAGCTCGAAGTCATCCACTACCTGGAGCTCCCCGGCCCAGAGACATGAACAGGCCAGGAGCGCTGTCGCGGCGAGTATCTGGCGCATCATGTACGCCCCCCTGTGGATCTGACCACATGCGAGCACGGAGCTTCCACGCGTCATGTGTACCATGACCTCTTGGGAGTCCGCGGTACAGATAGGCTCTCGTGGCTGTGCCCAGTGAACGGATGCGATGGCGCCCTGGCGCTCCCTATCGGCGCGCGTCGTGTGCGCGCCGATAGGGGGCGGATTACGGGGTCTGGGGCCTGTGGCCCCAGCGGGGTTTGGGGCGGAGCCCCGAGACGTTCGCCGTTCGCCGTTGACTGAAGGCGGTAGCTAGTCGTCGAGTGTCCCGGCGCGCAGGCCGAGCGGGAACGGCTCGGGCCGCGGGCAGTCGCTCGCCAGGTCGACCCACGTCTTCTGCTCGGATGCATCGTAGAACGCCTGCATCACGTCCAGCACGTGGTAGGCGAGGCGGCCGCTGGCGCGGTGCGCGCGTCCCGAGCGCATGGCATAGGCCATGTCGGCGACCCCGATGCCGCGGTTGGGGTCGGTGTAGCCGTGGCTGAAGGGGATCTCGGCCCAGGCTTCGGCACGGCCGCGCTTGACGCGGATCGGGCCCCCAAAGGTGTTCGGGTCGGGCACGCTCAGCGTCCCCTCGGTGCCATAGACCTCGATGCACGGCACCTGCGCCGCCCACACGTCGTGGCTCATGACCAGTGTGCCGATCGCGCCGGTGGCGAACTCCATCAGACCGGCAACGTGCGTGGGGGTGTTCACCTGGATGACGGTGCCATAGTGGGGCTTGCTGGTGATGAGGCGCTCCGGGAAGGTGATCGTGGCCGAGCCGGCAACACGGCGTGTCGGACCGAGCAGATGCGTCAGGGTGGTCAGGTAGTAGGGCCCCATGTCGAACAGTGGGCCGGCACCCGGCTGGTAGAAGAAGTCCGGGTCGGCATGCCAGTGCTCCGGGCCGTGCCCGAGCATGAAGGCCGTGGCGGCCACCGGATCGCCGATCCAGCCGTCGTCGATCAGCTTGCGGCACGTCTGGATCCCGCCGCCGAGGAACGTGTCGGGTGCACAGCCCACCAGCAGCCCCTTGTCTGCGGCCAGCTTCAGGACCGCCTGGCCTTGCTCGCGCGTCACCCCGAGTGGCTTCTCCGAGTACGCGCACTTGCCCGCCGCCAGCGTCGCCAGGGCGATCTCGGCATGCACGCGCGGGATGGTCAGGTTGACCACGATCTCGATTTCGGGGTCGGCCAGCAGCTCCTCCACCGTGCACGCCCTCGGGATGCTAAACTCCTCAGCCTTCGCTCGGGCGCGCTCCGGGTACAGGTCGGCACACGCGACGACCTCGAGGATCTCGAAGCGGTCTCCGGCAGTCAGGTATGCGTAGCTGATGGCGCCACAGCCGATAACACCGATCTTGGTAGTCTTCATGTAGTGACCTCTCCTGTCAGGATGATGGCCCCTGTTTCCCGACGCACGGCCGGAATCCTCTCCGACGACGGAGAACAGGATGGACAGGATAACGGAGACGGCGGACAGGATCACGGCGGGAGCGTGGGAGCGTGGGAGCGCCGGACACGGCGACGGCCGAGAACAGGATGGACAGGATGAACCGGACAACGGCGGGGAAGTGGGCGAAAGGCGCCGTGACCGCTGGGGGGCGCGGCGCCCCCCCGATCACCAGTTCCACGCCGGGGCGCCGTTGACCTTAATCGCCTGGTCCCACGGGATGGTCTTCACATGGCCGTCCCCGTAGGCGACATTGCCCTGGCCATTGTGCGGCGGCTGGGGGTCCTGGTCGAGACGCGCCGCGGTGGAGCAGTTGCTGAAGCTGTACTGGGCCGCCAGGCGCCCAAGCGTCGCGCCGTTGATCGTGTCGATCAGGATCGCGGTTGACGCGGGGGCGAGGGTCGTACCGGCATACAGCCAGCTCTGCCCGTTCCCGGCGTTCTTCTGCGTCGTGCACACCCAGTATGAGATCGACGGCCACTGCGCCACGTTCTGGAAGTTCGGGCAGTAGAAGATCTGGCGGTTCTTGACGTAGGGGTCGATCTGCTCGCCGAAGTTCTGATGCAGGTACGTGTAGCTCGCGTCGGAGCGGTAGTATGTTTGCAGGCCGCAGTTCGCGCCACCGGAGCATCCGCCCTGGAACACCGGGCCCCCGGCCCACGAGTTCATGCGGTTCACCGAGCTACCTGTGGGGCCCCGCTCGTCGTAGTCCTGGCAGTACATCAGGACGCCCAGTGCCAACTGCTTGAGGTTGCTCTGGCACGTCGCCTGCCGCGCCTTCTCGCGCGCCCGCGCAAACACGGGGAACAAGATCGCGGCAAGGATCGCAATGATGGCAATGACCACGAGCAGCTCGATGAGCGTGAATCCCCGGCGCATGGATGGTCAACTCCCGCGATCGTGATCGGTCCGTCGCAGCACTTGCTCACCCGACACCACAGGTCTCGATCCACCCGGGCCCACCGACCCAACTCCCTTACTCTTCGCCGGAGAACCCCAGATATCCTTCAGGCTCCGGCGGCAGTCGGTACTCTCCGTAGCGCTGCGCCCACCGGCCATCGCTCCGCGGGAGGAGGGGAACGCGGCCCCGTGGCGAAGAGCTCACTCCCGCAGCCACACTCCGACTCGCTGAGGTACCCGCAATGTCCGCCCACATGGCCGGAGGCCTGCAACCCCTTCGCCATGGCGTCGTCCATCATGACCCTCAGTGGTACTGCGGCCACCCGCGCCAGGGCATCTGCGGCTACTTCGGCGGCGGCGAGCTCGTCGTCGGGCACAACCATGCCGCGTGTGCCTACCAGCAGGAGAGCGACATCGCTCACGATCTCGGCGGGTACCACAGCCGGTCGGTAGTGCTGCTCCAGCGCTCCCTCGACGGCGGCGTCACCTGGCCGGGCGCAGGGGACGTCGTCGTCTATGACGAGACAGCGACGACGG
The DNA here is from genome assembly GCA_964542355.1 of uncultured Armatimonadia bacterium. GTDB lineage: Bacteria > Armatimonadota > Zipacnadia > Zipacnadales > JABUFB01 > CAZIWQ01. The sequence goes on along the minus strand of CAZIWQ010000301.1, from coordinate 2,763 downwards.
AGCGCAAGCGCGCTTTCCTCTACCCCGGGCCGGTCGCGCGCGCAGACTACGACATGACAAGCCCCGACGCCCTGTTCTTCTTCGGACGCACGTACTTGCCGGAGGACCGGGGCCGCGTTCCGGTCTGCTTCGCCCTGCGTTCGCCCGACCGGGGGCGGAGCTGGGAGACGACCCCCACCATTATCCGCCACCCCGGCGGCGAACACCTGTGGGTCCACAAAGACTGCCACCCGGTCGTCTGTATGCCGGACGGCCGGACCTTGCTCGCCGCGATGAGCCACACCTCGCCCGCCGGTCCCGCCATCTACCACTCCCGCGACAACGGGTTGAGTTGGCAGTGCCTGAGCCAGGTCATCAGTCCCCCCTCCGGCAGCGGACGCTTTACCTATGCCGGCCTCCTGCTCCTGCCCGACGGAGAACTTCAGTGCTACAGCCTCCACATCCAGCCTGACGATGAGACGGTGGCCGGCCCCCGCAATGCCATCTGCCTCTTCCGCTCGACGGATGGGGGAGAGACATGGAGCGTGCCCGCCCCGATTGTGGGCGCGCGTGACGCCTGCTGGCGCAATCCGGCCCCCACGGGACGTCCCTATCGCTCGCCATGGCCGATGCTGCTGCGCGACGGGCGGATCCTCGTCATCTTCGGTCGCCGCCGGATGCCAATGGGTACCGGGGCCGTGCTCAGCAGCGATGGAGGGCGCACGTGGGGTGCGGAGCTCGTGATCCGCGATGATGCCAGTTGCGATGACCTCGGCTATCCGGTGGGCTGTCAGCTCGAGGACGGCCGCGTGTTCATCGCCTACTACTACACGCTGGCGGACGGGAACGCTTTCGGCGGCACCCGCTTCATCGCCTCGTCGCACTTCCTCGCGTAGGTCGAGCGTCCCGCTCGACTGTGGAAGCAGCGCCGAGGGTCACGGGCGAACACCTCGGGGCTCCGCCCCGAACCCCATTCGCGTGCGGATCTCGCGCGGACACTGCGTGTCCGCAAACGAGATCCGCACGGGAGTGCCGGACGACGCTCGCCATGATAGCAGAAGGAGCCGCCCATGCCCGGGCGGAAGTCCGTCCCCGACTCTCCACCATCGCCATGCAGCCTGCCATCCGCCCGGAGGTACCCGGTATGATGACCTCGCGTGAGCGCACGTTGGCCGCCATCGACCTCGGCACCCCCGACCGTGTCCCCCTCGACATCTGGGCCACCGAGGAGGTCTGGGGCAAGCTCCGGGCCCACTTCCAGACCGAGGACAATGCCGTCGTGCGCCGGGCCCTGCACATCGATGGGTTCAGCGGCGCCGGGCCGGCCTATGTCGGCCCCGCCATCGCCCAGCTCACCGACGGGTCCACCGCGGACTACTGGGGCATGCGCACCCGCCCGATGCAGTACCCGACCGGGGTCTACAGCGAGCAGTGCCACTGGCCGCTGGCGTTCGCCAAGACCGTCGCCGACCTGGAGCAGTATGCATGGCCCAGCCCGGACTGGTTCGACTTCCGCGGCGTGAGGGAGCAGTGCGAGGCCCACCGTGAGCACGCGATCGAGGCCGGGTACTTCGCCCCGTTCTACTTCTTCAACAAGCTGCGCGGCCTGGAGCAGTCGCTGCTCGACCTCGCACTGAACCCCGAGCTGGCGCACGCCATCGTGGATCGGCTGGGAGACTACTTCTACCGCTATGCGGAGCGGCTCTTCGAGGCCGGCGGCGGGCTGATCGACATTACGCAGCTCACCGATGACTTCGGGACGCAGACGGGGCTGATGATCTCGCTCGAGATGTTCGACGAGTTCTTCCTCCCGCACTACCGCCGCCTGGCGAAGCTGATCCACGACCACGGCATCCGCATCTTCCACCACGATGATGGGGCGATGTGGGACCTGATTCCCCGGCTGATTGACCTGGGCGTCGCGGTGATCAACCCGATCCAGTACCGGTGTGGCAACATCGACCGCGCATGGCTGAAGGCCACGTATGGCGACCGGCTGGCGTTCCACGGGGGAGTGGAGAACCAGGCGGTGCTCCCGTTCGGGAGTGTGGCGGAGGTAGCGGCGGAGGTGCGCGAGTGCATCGCGACACTGGGGCAGGGTGGCGGGTACATCCTGGCCCCCTGTCACAACCTGCAGGCCGTGACGCCCGTCGAGAACATCGTGGCGATGTACGAGACGGCGTACGAGGCAGGAGAGTACTGAGGAGGTTCCCCCCATGCCCGCGTGGCACGAAGATGACGCGTTCTGGGTGACCTTCGGCCCCGCCATGTTCACCGAGCTGCGCATGGCCGCCGCCGTCACCGATGTCGACCATGTCCTCGCCCTCGCCCCCGTGCCTGGCAGCGGCACCGTCCTCGACATCTGCTGCGGACCGGGTCGCCACAGCCTCGAGTTCGCCCGTCGCGGCTACCGCGTGACCGGCGTCGACCGCACCGCGACCTATCTCGAGCGTGCCCGCGCGGCGGCGGTGGCGGAAAGCCTCGACATCCGGTTCGTCCAGGCCGATGCGCGTGAGTTCCGCTCATCCACCGGCGTCGACCTCGTCACCAACCTGTTCACCTCGTTCGGCTATTTCGAGGATCCGCAGGAGGACCGCCGGATGGCACAGACCTTCTATGAGTGCCTCCGGCCCGGTGGTGTGCTGGTGATGGAGTTGATGGGCAAGGAGGTGCTGGCACGCATCTTCACTCCCCGCTCGTGGGATGAGCGCGATGGGATGATGATGCTCGAAGAGCGCGAGCTGCGCGACGACTGGGGCTGGATCGAGAATCGCTGGATCCTGG
>CAZIWQ010000300.1:0-7432 GCA_964542355.1 uncultured Armatimonadia bacterium | reverse complement strand
AGGGGGAGGGACCACCGCATCCCCCGGCAGACGCCGGGGGCCTGTCCCGCAGGGCGGGATCGCTACGCTCGGCCAGACGTGCTTCGCACGTAACGGCGGCGCTCAGGTGGGCCACCAAGGAGTTCGGCCTCGCCAGGGTGAATCCTGCCCGGGACAGGTGGCACCCCGCCCTCTCCCCCACTCTCGGGGGAACCACCCCCGACCCACAGGGAGCGTCGCTCATGACCTGGGCCCTGATCTTCGATGTCGATGGCGTCGTCGCCGACACTGAGACCCTCAATGCGCAGGCCAGTGTGATCATGTTCTCCGAGCTGTATGGCGTGCCGGTGCGGGCCGAGGACTTCCGGCCCTTCGTCGGCACGGGCGATGAGCGCTACGTCGAGGGGGTTGCCGAGCAGTACGGGGTCACGATCGACACCCCGGTGGCGGTGGCGCGCCGCAAGGACAACTTCTTCCGCCTGCTGCATGACACACCACTGCCGGCGATGCCGGGAGTGCTGGCACTGGTGGCGGCCGGCCGGGCCGACGCAGACGTCAGACTGGCCATCGCCACCTCCGGCAACCGGGACAAGCAGTTCCCGGTGATCGAGGGGACAGGGCTGCGGCTGGAGTGGTTTGATGCGGTGATCACGGGCGATGATGTCACACGCAAGAAGCCGGACCCGCAGGTCTACGAGGTGACGGCACAGCGACTGGAAGTCCCGGTGGCGCGCTGTGTGGTGTTTGAGGATGCCCCGGCCGGCGTGGCGGCGGCGAAGGCGGCGGGGATGCACTGCGTGGCCGTCACCAGCTCCGTGAGTGCCGATCTGCTCGCGGCCGCCGACGTTGTGGTCGACACCCTGGCGCAAGTGGGCCTGACCACGCTGCGGAAGCTGGTGCGGCTGTGAGAGGCCCGACGGCAAGGGCCGGCGGCGAGGAGCGAGCATGATTCGCGTAGGCCGACCGTCTCGGTCGGCGGGTTTTGTCGAGCGGGACGCTCGACCTACGCGGCGACCGTCTCGGTCGGCGGGTCTTGTCGAGCGGGACGCTCGACCTACGCGCCCCCCTCAGAAGTGCACGCGGCCGATCTTCAGCCGTCCTGTGCGCTGCATGCCGGCCATCAGCACCGCGGCGGCGATGGAGTAGAGCTTTGCCTCGGCGCTATCCGCCCGCGATGTCAGCACGACCGGTGCCGCGGCGCCGACCAGCACCCCCGCCAGCCTCCCGTTCCCCAGGAACGCAAACGTCTTGCACAGGATGTTGCCCGCCTCGATGCTCGGGCAGACCAGGATGTCGCAGTCACCGGCAATCTCCCCGGGGATCCCCTTGATCGCGGCCGCCTCTTTGGACACCGCATTGTCCAGCGCCAGCGGGCCGTCGACACTGCAGGTGGGGAACTGGCTGCGGTGCTCCATGGCGTGCAGCGCCGCAGCATCCAGGGTCGCCGGCATCTTCGGGTTGATCTGCTCCGTGGCGGCCAGCACGCCGACTTTCGGCTCCTCGATGCCGAGGGCGTTGGCCAGGTACACGGCATTGAGGATCAGCTCGGCCTTCCCTACCAGGTCCGGGGCGATGTTCATCGCCCCATCGGTCACGAGTGTGAGCTTGCCACGCGAGAGCGTCTCGAGGATGAACACGTGCGACATGATCGTCTCGGTGCGCAGGCCGCGGTCGCGGTCGAGCACGGCGCGGAGGAAGTCGTCGGTGTGGAGTTGGCCCTTCATCAGAATCTGCGCGCCCCCGTCGCGCACGGCCAGGCAGGCGGTGCGCGCGGCAGTGAGATCGTCGGGTGCGTGGATGATCTGCAGGCCTTCGGCGCCGAGCCCGACCTCCTCGGCGAGAGCCTCGAGGCGGGCCTTGTCACCGATGAGGATCGCGTCGGCGAGATCGCGGCTGCGCGCCTCGCGCACCGCCTCCAGCGCACTGCGCGACTCGGCGGCTGCCACCGCCACCGTCTGCCGCGGGTGCTCCTGCACGGCCTCCAGGATTCCGTCGAGAGTCGTGATCATGGTGCCCTCCCTTACCTCACCTGCAGCTCAAACTCCTGCGTCGCCTGCCTGCCGAACTGGTTGGCTACCGCGAACGCGATGTGCGTGCTGCCTGGCAGCGGGGGGATGCCGCTGAGCTCGCCGGTGGCCGGGTCGAGATGCAGCCACGCCGGTCCCTCCGTCAGGCTGAAGGTATTCTGCTCGCGGTCCCACAAGCCGTCGCCGGAGGTCTCGTCGCGCCACTGCACGTCGCCCAGCGAGGTGATCACCCCCGGCCGGTAGCTGAAGCGCTCGCCATCGCGGGCCTGTGCCGGCGGTCGGGTCCAGAAGTACGGGTGCGGCAGCTCCGCATAGTCCGAGCAGATGCTCTCCGTCCCGTACTCGTCGACGGCCACGACCCGGTAGTAGCAGCGGTTCATGTTCGCGTGAGTCGGCTGGGCCGACACCACGAGCAGCGACGGCGTCGTGGTCCGGGCGAGGAAGTTCGCTGCGACCCGGCCCCGGCGATAGGCCTCGTACGGCTCTCGGTGCACGGCGAAGCCCTTCTCGTCGGAGCCATAGACATCGTAGCTCACCGGGCGACTGCCGCGCGGGTTGGGCTCCCAGCGGAGCACGAGGCCTTCGGCGGCCCCCTCGCTCCGGACGCACAGTGGCACGCGGGGCCCCTCCCACCGGAAGGTCCACGGCGGACTCCACTCACTCCAGACACCGCGCCCGTCGCGGGCCCGGACACGCCAGTAGTACAGCGTGTCGGGCGCGAACATCCCGCTGAACGGGAGACCCCACTCCGTGGCCGCGAGGATGACGTCGGTGGCCGGCCGGTACGGCACACGGAAGTCGGCCCGGCGGCTCACCTGCAGGTGGTAAGTGCCGCAGCCGGGCACCGCGGGCCAGCGGAACGCGACGAGCGTCGCTCGCACCGTCGCACCCGGGGCCGGGCCGATCGGGGCCGCAGGGGCCGGGGGGGGCGGCAGTTCGCTGCACTCCTGCCACTCGTGAGTGACGGTGACCTCGTGCGGCCCGGCCTCCTGGTCGGTGTAGACCAGTCGGTTCTCGCCGCGCCGCAGGCGGGGTAGCGACAGCGGCGCTGTCATCACGTCGGTCACGATCGCGAGGGACTGGAGGTTGGCGCCGGCGCGCCGATCGCCCGAGCCGAGGGTGACGATCACACTGTAGGCGTACTTGGCCGGAGCGCGATGCGTCGCCAGTGCGCTGTCGAGGGAGACCTCCGCCGTCACCGGTCCCGGGCCCTGTCCGGCCCACACGAGGGTGGAGGCGCGGCCGTCGAGCGCGACATCGAGGCCAAAGCGATCGTCGCGTGTCAGGCCGACGAACTCGGCCCGAATGGTGCCGCCACAGATGGCCCAGGGGGTGCGGATCGGGATGACGAGCCGCGCCGCGGTCGAGCCCCCCGCGAGCTGACACCCCGGCGCCGTCGCCGGGAGGATGTCCACCGCCTCGCTCGCAGCCTCGCGGTAGTGCTCCGGCGAGAGGCGCGGGCGGTAGCTGAACTGCGAGTTGCCGAAGAAGGGTGGGCGGTGATCCAGCTCCCGGCCGCCACAGGCCCACTTGCCCACATTGCCCCACCGGAGTACGACCTGCTCCTGCGGCCGGAGCAGGTACTGCATCGTGTGTCCCTGCACGAGCCCCCTGACCTCGGTGTCGTCGGACCCGAACAGGGCGGCGTTGGCCTCGCTCGGCTCCCACCCGCCGAAGACCGGTCCGAAGACCAGCTCGCGGCGGACGAGATCGTGGTCGCGGGCGCACTCGTCGCCGCTGACGGGGTGGTCGTTCTCGCGGTCGAGGTAGAACGCACTCTGATCGATGTCGAGGAACTGGTAGGCGTCGTCGATCACGGCTTCGCTCTGGAGGTGCCCGTTGAGGCAGCGTAGCTTCGGGTCGCGGCGGTAGCGCGGGATGCCAAGGCCCGCGGCCCGAAACAGTGTCGCGCCGCAGTAGCCCATGTCGTCACACAGGTTGAGGCCGTAGCTGTTGAACAGCTTCACCGGGTCGTGGAGCTCGGCGTCGGAGAACAGGGGGAGGTCGTGATAGCGGTGCTCGCGCGCCGCCTGCCAGATGAACAGGGCCTTCTCCTGATCGGTGCGGGCCCCACGGGTGAAGTCCGCGACCAGGCGCCCCAGGGTACTCCAATCCCCCTGCCCGTTGGCGACGAGCCGGGGCCACGCCACCGGCCGGTCACCGGTGTTGGCGATGGTGAGCGCGAGGTTCGGCTGGAACGCGATCGCGAACCCCCGGTGGCTGCGCGTGAGGGTGTTCTCGGAATCGAGGGTGCCGCCGAGGAACAACCGGTACTCGTGTGCCGAGGCATGGATGACCTCGGAGTGGGTCTTGCGCTCGACTGTCGGCCCCACCGGCTCACCCACCGCCGGTCCGGGCAGGGCGAGAAGCAGCGCAGGCAGCGCAGCCAAGAGGCGGCAGGGGTTGGAGAATGCCGGCATGGCAGATCGTCGGAGCTCCCCAGGGGTGGTAATGGTGACAGGTCATCCACGCGCGTCAACCGGCCGTGCCGCGTCGTCCCCGCAGTTGCCCGCAGGCGGCATCGATGTCGGCCCCCTTGCTCTTCCGCAGGCTGGCGTTGAGGCCGAAGCGCCGGCAGTGTACGAGGAAGGCGCGGGTCCGCTCCCGCGTCGGGGCCTGCAGGTCGGAGTGGGCCACCGGGTTGAGCGGGATGATGTTGAGGTGATGCGACTGGCGGCGCAGGAGCTGGGCGAGCTCGCGCGCCTGGTCAAGCGAGTCGTTGACCCCCTCGATCAGCACGTAGCTGAAGGTCACCGGCTGCCCCCCGGTCACCGCGGTGTACTCGCGCGCGGCGGCGGCGATCTCGGCGATCGGCCAGCGGGCCACCCCGGGCATCAGCCGCTCCCGCAACGCGTCAGTGGGCGCATTGAGCGAGATCGTCAGCTCCGTGGGGAGCTTCTCGGCGGCATAGCGCCGGATCATCGGCACTACGCCCGCCGTGGACACCGTGATTCGCGAGGGCGACATCCCGAGCGCCCGCTTGTCGGTCAGGGTTCTCACGGCACCGACAGTGGCCTCATAGTTGTGGAAGGGCTCCCCCATCCCCATGAACACGACGTTCGACACCTGGCCGCCGAGCGCCCGCAGGGTGATGACCTGGGAGATGATCTCACCGTGGGAGAGGTTGCGCTGGCAGGCGGTCTGACCGGTCGCACAGAACACACAGCCGACGGCACAGCCGACCTGGCTCGAGACGCAGACAGTATCGGTGTTCCCCATTCGGATGCGGACACACTCCACCTCACCGCGTCGCGGCAGAGCGACAAGCAGCTTGGTGGCGTCGCGGGTCTTGGCGGTGGCAGTGGCCGTCAGCGGGCCGAGGCTGAAGCTGCCGGCGAGCACCTCGCGCAGGTCGCGCGCGAGGCTCGTCATCTCATCGAAGCTGGCGGCGTTCTTCTGGTAGGCCCACTCGAACACCTGGCGGGCCCGAAATTCCTGCTGGCCCTGGTTGGTGAGCCAGCCGGCGAGGTCTTCGAGGGTCTGGTCGTACAGCAGCATTCGCATGGTTGTCGTCCGATCTGTGTGAGAGGCGACGGCGCCCTGGCTGTGGCATCGTTCTCCGGTTGCTGGCTATCCGGCCGATCCGATGTCGCCCCCGGCGCCGGGCGCGCCCGTGTGGCATCCGACTCCGGTGCTACACCCGTAGCCTGGGGGGAGGTATCTTGACAGAGGGAATAGAATATGTCAATTCGCGCGGCGTGGGGTGCCGCAGTCTGCTGGAGAGCAGGGCAGATTCTGGAGAGCAAATTCGACCCCTGAGGGAGGACGCAAGCTGTGAGTGAGCGCAGAATTGACCTGCCGATCCGAGAGTTGCCCGACAAGTGGTATAACGTCGCAGCAGACCTGCCCCGACCGCCGGACCCGCCGCTGCACCCGGGTACCGGTCAGCCCATCGGCCCCGCCGACATGGCCCCCCTGTTCCCGATGGGCCTCCTGGCCCAGGAGATGAGCGCGGAGCGCTGGCATGAGATCCCGGATGAAGTGCGCGAGATCTACCGGATCTGGCGCCCCACTCCCCTCTACCGCGCCTATGCGCTGGAGAAGGCGCTCGACACCCCGGCGCACATCTACTACAAGCATGAGGGTGTCAGCCCCGCGGGCAGCCACAAGCCCAACACCGCGGTGCCGCAGGCCTACTACAACAAGATGGAAGGCATCACGCGCATCACGACCGAGACCGGCGCCGGCCAGTGGGGCAGTGCCCTATCGATGGCGTGCAGCCAGTTCGGCATCGAGTGCGTCGTCTACATGGTGCGCATCAGCTACGAGCAGAAGCCCTACCGCCGCATGCTGATGAACGCCTGGGGGGCGAACTGCTATCCCAGCCCCAGCAACCGGACCGACTTCGGGCGCAAGGTCCTCGCCGAGAACCCCGACTCCCCCGGCTCGCTGGGCATTGCCATCACGGAGGCCGTCGAGGAGGCTGTCAAGCGCGACGACACTCACTATTCACTCGGTAGTGTGCTCAACCACGTGATGCTGCACCAGACCGTGATCGGGCTGGAAGCCAAGCAGCAGATGGAGTTGGCGGGTGAGTACCCGGACGTCGTGATCGCGTGCCACGGCGGGGGCTCGAACTTCGCCGGTCTGGCGTTCCCGTTCGTGCACGACAAGCTGGTGGAGGGCAAGGCCGTCAAGATCATCCCGGTCGAGCCCGCAGCCTCGCCCACCCTCACACGTGGCCCGTACGCATACGACTTCGGCGACACCGGTGGTATGACGCCGCTGTTGCGCATGTACACCCTCGGGCACGGCTTTGTCCCGGCCCCGATCCACGCCGGCGGCCTGCGCTATCACGGCGCCGCCCCGCTGGTGTCGCTGCTTGTCAATGAGAAGGTCTGCGAGCCGATGGCCCTCAAACAGGTCGAATGCTACGAGGCCGCGCTGCAGTTCGCACGCACCGAGGGCTGGGTCTCAGCCCCCGAGACCTCCCACGCCATCCGCGCCGCGATCATCGAGGCGCTCAAGGCCAAGGAGGCGGGCCAGCAGAAGGTCATCCTGTTCAACTGGAGCGGCCATGGACTGCTCGACCTCTCCGGCTATGACAACTATCTCTCCGGCGGGTTGACCGACTATGAGCTCCCGCAGGCCGAGATCGACAAGGCGCTCGAGGAGCTGCCCAAGGCCGGGCAGTAGGGGGGGACCGGCGCCGGTGTCGGACGTGGGGATGTCGGAAACGACGATCTCCGACGGGCGCAGATGCGCAGCATCTGCGCCCGTCGTGCCATCGGGACACCGGCGGGGGAGCAACCCCCGCCCGACAGAACGGCGAACGGCATATCTGCCTCACCCCCGTCCCCTCTCCGTTCCGGAGAGGGGTGAACGACTGCAGCGCCGGCAGATGGCAAGCCTCATCGTGTCGCTGTGCCCCCAGGCCACCCGTGAGCGACACCCGGCACCCACCCTCAGACACCCCCTCTCCGGGA
>CAZIWQ010000299.1:0-7441 GCA_964542355.1 uncultured Armatimonadia bacterium | reverse complement strand
GCGCCCTTGAGCATGATCGACGGGATGTTGGCGTAGGTCTCGACGTTGTTGAGCAGGGTTGGCTTGCGCCAGAGCCCCTCCTGGGCGGGGAAGGGGGGGCGGGGCCGCGGCTCGCCACGCTTGCCCTCAATCGAGGTCATCAGCGCGGTCTCCTCCCCGCACACAAACGCCCCGGCGCCCATCCGCAGCTCGATGTCGAAGGCGTGGTCGGAGCTGAAGATCCCTTCGCCCAGCAGGCCGTATTCGCGGGCCTGAGCCAGGGCGATGGAGAGGCGCTCAATCGCCAGCGGGTACTCGGCGCGCACGTAGATGTAGCCTTTGCGGGCCCCGATGGCATAGCCGGCGATAGTCATGGCCTCAATGACGCTGTGGGGGTCGCCCTCGAGGACGCTGCGGTCCATGAAGGCGCCAGGGTCACCCTCGTCAGCATTGCAGACGACGAACTTCTCGTCCCCGGCGGCTTTGGCGGTGAACTCCCACTTGAGGCCGGTGGGGAAGCCGCCGCCACCACGCCCGCGCAGGCCGGAGGCCTTGACGGCGGCGATGACCTGCTCGGGCGTCATGTCCGTGAGCGCCTTGGCCAGCGCCTCGTAGCCGTCACGGGCGATATACTCCTCGATGTTGCCGGGATCGATCTCGCCACAGTTGCGCAAGACGACCTTGTGCTGCAGTGCGAAGAACGGGATCTTGTCCATGCTCTGGACGGGTGCTTCCTCGGCCGAGGGGACGTACATCAGGCGTTCCACCGGCCGGCCCTTGAGCAGGTGCTCACTCACGACCACGGCGGCATCCTCCGGGGTCAGCTTCTGGTAGAAGACCCCCTCGGGGTAGACGACGGCGACGGGACCGAGGTCACACGAGCCCATGCAGCCGGTGCGAACGACCTTGACCTCGTGGGCCAGTCCCTGATCGACAATCGCCTGTTCCATGGCGTCGGCCACGGACTGCGATCCGGAGGACACACAACTCGCCCCTGCGCAGACCAGGACGTGCGAGCGGAAGGTAGGCATTGGGCAGTCTCTCTCCTCTCCTGTCGAGACGTCTCCAGCGGGATCGGCCGATCGACCCGGCCGCTCATCCAGACCCGGCGCGGGCGGCTAGTGGTACTTGTCCAGCACGTCGGTAACCTTGGTCGGCTTGACGCGCTCGTAGACGTCGTCATCCACGGTCATGACGGGCGACAGACCGCAGGCACCGACGCAGCGCACCACGTCGAGGCTGAAGCGCATGTCCTCGCTGGTTTCGCCAACCCCGCAGCCGCAGTGCTTGGCAACGGACTCGAGCACGCGCTTGCCGCCGCGCACATAGCAGGCCGTCCCCTGGCAGACCTTGATGGTGTGGCGCCCGCGGGGGACCGTCGTGAAGAAGCTGTAGAAGCTGACGACGCCCTCGACGGTGCCGGGGGGGATGCCGAGGCGGTGGGCGACGTGCTCCTGCACCGGTTGCGGCAAGTACCCAACCGCCTCCTGGACGGCATGCAGGATCTCAATGAGGGAGTCGGGATCCGCATGCTTCTGCTCGATGATCGCATCGATCTGGCTGTAGGTCTCAGCGCACTGGCATTGCTCAGCCATTTCTCAACGGGCCTCCGATCCGATAGCGATGGCATACTCGGACACGATCTGACCGTTCACGATCTGGTCGGCGACGATGCGGCGCATGATCTGGGGGGTGACATGACCGTAGGTGACGGGCGGGTGGACCGGGGTGTGGACCTCGACGATCGGCTCCTTGTCACAGATGCCCTTACAGCCGGTCTGGGAGATGGTGACGTTGGTAAGGCCGCGTTCGTCGAGCTCTTCCAGCAGGGCGCTCATGACCTCCCGGGCCCCGCATGCGATGCCGCAGGTGCCCATGGCGACAACGACACGCGCTCCGGCCTGGGAGTCGCGGACGGCCAGGGCGGACCTGGCACGCTCGCGTAGTGCTTGCAGCTCCTCTCGAGTCTTCACGGATTGATGCCCCCTTGCGACGATGGGATCACGACCACAATGGGCGTTCCGGCATTCCGGCGGTCTCGCGCGAGCTGCGCCGGCGGTCAGGCACGGCTACCGACGACGCGGAGTTGTGCATTGACATGCGTCCCTAGCCAGCGCAGTACACTCGGGCTGGCGAGGGGTACCTCTTCGAGCTCCTCCTTGAGTTGAGCGGTGTCCAGCTCGAACGTGCGTCCGTCCACCACGTGGCGGTAGCGCACCGCGATCTGCTCGGCCTCGCAGGCGAGGGCCTGCATCACGGCTCCCATGTCACCCAGTGGCGGACGGTCGAGATGGCTCAGGCGGAGGCTGCCCGCCACCCGCGTCCCCTCGCCCGGCCGGCTCTGGATCGCGAGCTGTCCCTCGCAGCGCTCGCAGGTGGCCCGCAGCAGGGACAGGCCGAGGCCGATGCGGCGTGTCGTGCGCGTGGTGTAGAACGGGTCCATCGCCTGGGCCAGTGTCGTCGGGTCCATCCCGCGCCCGTTGTCGCGCAGCGCGAGGGTGAGCCGATCCTCGGCGAGGGCCTCGCACACCTCGATGTCAAGCTCGGTCGCGCCGGCTTCGAGCGTATTGCGGGCGATGTCCAGGATGTGGAGCGAGAGCTCACGCATCCTCGATCAGCTCGGCGGCGAGCCGGCGTCCCCACTCGCGGATCCCCACCGGAGCCCGGGCGAGCGGCGCGGAGATGGTGGTCACCGCGCGGCCAATGTCAGCGAGGCAGTGCGCGTCCGAGCCGGTGATGAGCGGCCGGGCGCGCAGCTCACCCCACCGCGCGCGCGCGTCCGCCGGTGAGAGGTGCGGCGAGACCTCGTACAGATCGGCTTGCAGGTCGGGGGGGACGAAGCCTAAGGTCGGCAGGAGGCCGTTCGCGAAGCGGTCGATGTGAGCGGGGATACTCAAGCCCCCCCGCTCCGCGGTCAACCGGGCGAGATCCTCAATCGACAGATCGGTCGCGGTTACCAGTAGCCGGTCATCGTGGCCGATCACCGTGCCCCATTCGTCGAGCAGATGCTGCTCGCCGAACAGCTTGGGGCTGTTGGGCATCGCGGGCAGGTGCGCGGCAACGACGCCATCCATCTCCAGTGCGGCCTCGGCGGTGTCAAAGAGCGCAAGGGTATGCACGCCCTCCGCACTCTCGATCTCCAGCCCGACAAACACCCGGACGGCAAAGGCCGGGGCGGCTTCCAGAAACGCCCGGGCATTGCGTCCGGTCGAATGGTCGACGATCCCCACGACGGCGATGCCACGCTCCTCGGCAAGCAGCAGCATGGCCGGTGGCTGCATCTCGTCGGCCGCGCACGGCGACAGGGCGCTGTGCACGTGAAGGTCGATGGCAACGCGACCGGCCATGGCCCCTGGCCTCGACGGTTGCACCCCTAGCGCACTCCGAGCTCGTAGAGCCGGCCGGCGATGGTGAAGGCCGAGGCGCCGGAGGTGAATAGCGGGATGCCCTCCTCGTCGGCCCGCGCCACCGCATCCGCGTCCGGCTCGAAGCCGGCGGCGATCACGATCCCCGACAGTCCGGCCAGCGCCGCCACGGCGATGATGTTGGGATGGGTCTGGATTGTCACCCAGAGCTGACCATGGCGGCCCTGGGCCATGACGTGGCTGAGCAGGTCGCCCACCTGGGCCCCGCCGACCACGCGGTCGAGTCCCGCCTCGCCGGCACACAGCGCCAGGTCGAGGTGTGCGGCAACGGTACGCACTCCGAGCGACAGCGCTTCACTCATCGGGTGGTGCCTCGCGGCGGAAAGTGAGCTGCAAACGGACCCCCTGGCCCGGCGCCGTCTCAATCTGCATGTCGTCGACCTGATCGCGGATGTTGGGCAGGCCCATACCCGCACCGAAGCCGAGCGCCCGCGCCTCCTCCGAGGCGGATGACCACCCCGGCGTCATCGCCAGGGCGACATTATCGATGCCCGGGCCCTGGTCAGTCACCCCGACCACGACGCGATCGGGGCAGACATCGACCGAGACATAGCCGGAGCGGGCATGGAGCACCACGTTCATCTCGGCCTCATAGCAGGCGACGCTGACGCGCTGGATGGTGGTCTCATCGACCCCGGCCTCGGCGAGGGCCCGCTTCACCGAGGTTGACGCGCGGCCCCCCAGAAAGTAGGCCCTTCCCAGGATCGGGAACTCGAAGTGTGCCACCGGTGCATCACCCATGGCGCCCTGCGCAGGCTGCACTTCAGCGCGGGGATGGCACCCCCTTGCGGTAGGGTCGGAGACCGGCCTGCAGGAGCAGCCCACAGGCCTCGAACTTGGATAGCGGAGTTCGGTAGAGGGGGATGGCCTCTTCGCGGGCAGCTTCAACCATGTCGCTCCCGACCTCTTTGCCCTCGATGATGACGATGGCGGCCAGATGCTTGACGGCGGCTGTGCGAATGGTTTGGTCGGACGTCAGGCCGGTAATGAGAAGAGAGCCCTCGCGGGCAAAGGCAAGCACGTCACTCATCAGGTCCGCCGCGAAACAGCCGGCGAGGGGGAAGCCGGCGTCAGGTGGCGAGACGACGGTCTCAGCCTTGAGGACATCGACGGCACCAGTAAGCGTCAGGAAACACCGCTCCCTGTTACCATGATGCTTCGTCTTGGTGACTCGGGGTGCGCCCCCGTCAGCAACAGAGGACAACCCCGCCCACCCCGGCCTAGGCGCGGAGTCACGGGCAGGGAGAGAGGAGCGCACCAAGTCGATCAGTGGCTACAGTATTGTAGGGGTCAGGGGGTGCTGTCAAGGGGTTTGCGACTTTTTTCTCGATCTGAGGAAGTCGGCAGTTTGTGAAGCACGGCACAATTGCGGCAGCCGAGGACCTCTCCTGGCTCCCGCAAGTACGGGACACGGCGGCGCCGCGAGATTGTGAATTGATTCCCAAATCACCTCCGCCCTCGCACCGCAACGAAGCTCAGCTTCCGCACACCCCACTCGCCGCACCGGCATCGGTCCTGGTGTCCCATGCACAGGTCGAAGCGCGCCGGACCCTTGATCGCGCTGCCGGTGTCGTTCAGCGGCACCAGCCGCGGGCCGCCCCAGCGCCCCGGGATGTTCAGCCACACCAGACCCTCGCGCTCGGCGTGGGGGCTGATCGCCCAATAGCGCGGGTCGGCGGCCGCACAGAACGCGTACAGCCCCGGCTCCGTCGCCGTCCGCGCCTCTCCGCCGTCTGAGCACTGCGAGCAGTAAGCTGTTACAGTCGCCGTCTCTACCGTCACCAGCGGCTGGCCGGTCACCGCGGTTGAGTACGGCAGCACCGAGAGCAACGCGCCAATCAACGTCCCCACCGTCATCTGTCCTCTTCCTCACCCGCGCCGCAATCCGATTTGCCCCGGGGCTGCGCGGCTGGATGCTACACCGCAATCGGCGTGCCGGGAGGATGCCCGTGGAGGGAAGCAGGCGTGAGCAGGCGAAGGACTCCCCAGCGGGCCTCCCGCATGCCGGGGGGAGAGCGACCCTGACCCCCATCGGCGTGTGCTTCCCGGTCGTTGCTTCACCTGGCGCCGGGGCGCAGACGATGCCGGTGACGGGCAAGAGAGGATCCCATGATGACCTCGAAACTGACGGCCTGTGCGGCGGCGGCTGCCATTCCGACGGGATTCGCAGTGACGGACCAAGCGACGGCGAAGGCGGCCGGTACCCGCCACCAGGAGGCCGAGCTGCGCGTGGCCGCCCTGGTGATGGATGCCGGGCAGCGCATCGGCTTCGTCTCCTGCGACTCCATGAACGTGCCCCCGGGGGTGTACGAGGCGGCGACGCAGCAGATCGCCGACGAGCTCGGCATCCCGCGCGACAACCTGCTCATCTGTGCCACGCACACGCACCACGCGCCCTGCACCATCACGTGCTTCAACTCGACTCCTGACGCGGCGTTCTGCCGTGGCATGCAGGAGGGGATCGTGAGCACGGTCCGGCAGTGTGTCGCCGGCCTCGACGCCGCCGCGACGGGCGGCCCGCCCGCCGACGCACAGCTCTTGTTTGCCGAGAGCCAGGAGGCCAGCATTGGCCAAAACAGCCGCTACCTGCTCAAGGATGGCACGATCGCCTGGTTTGCCTACCCGTGGGAGGATGTCGTGAGGCCGACCGGGCCCTATGACCCGGACCTGCCGGTGCTGGCGTTCCGGCGTCCCACCGGCGAGATGATCGGGCTCGTGTTCAACCACTCGGTGCACAACATTGGGGCCTACACGCAGGGCGCGATCTCCCCCGGGATGTATGGCCTCGCCGCCCAGGAGCTCGAGAAACGGCACGGCGGCGTCGCGGTGTTCCTCCCCGGGGCCTTCGGCTCCACCCACAACACGAGCTACTTCGGCTCGAACGAGAACATCCACGCGATCCCCGCGGTGGAATGCGTGCACCGCATCTGCGGGGCGGTGGACGAGGGCCTGCAGGACACGCGCGCACTCGACCTGTCCACCGTGCGGGTTCTCCGGCGCCCCTTCACGTACCGGATGCGGCACTTCGACGAGGCGGCACAGGCCGCGGCCGTCAAGTACTGGAGCGAGAAGTACACGCCCGACAGCGCCGAGGGGCAGCAGCGGACCTTCGCGAAGATGCGGGCGGAGATGGCGCCCGTGCAGGGCGAGGAACGCCAGACCTGGCTGCACGTCATGCGGCTGGGCGACGTGGCGCTCGTGGGGTTGCCGGGGGAGGTGTTTGCCCGCCACGGTCTCCGGATCCGGCGCCACTCGCCGTTCCGCGACACGTATGTGGTCGGGCTGGCGAATGACACCATCGGCTACATCGGTGACGAGGAGGGCTATCGCCTGGGCGGCTACCAGCTCTGGGCGGGGACCCACAGCCTGTCCGGCCCGGGCACCGGGGAAGCGATGGTCGCGCAGGTCTTGCAGATGCTGGATGAGGTAGCCGGGGACGGGTGAGCCCGCGCCCCGCTCCCGGGGAAAGGCGTGGTGTGAATGGCGCGTCAGGTGCTCGGCCTTGTGGTGTGTATCGCGGTGTGCTTTGCGGCCGCCGGGCTCGGAGGGCTGTGGACCAGCTCGTCGGTCGACGGATGGTACCGCACGCTTAGCAAGCCGGCGTGGAACCCGCCCGGCTGGGTCTTCGGTCCCGTCTGGACCGTCTTGTACCTGTGCATGGGGGTTGCGCTGTGGCTGGTGTGGCGCGAGGCGGGGTTCGCGCGGGGCGGGGCCGCCATCGCGGTGTTCCTGCTGCAACTGGTGCTCAACGCGGCCTGGAGCGGGCTGTTCTTCGGGCTGCAGCGGCCGGGAGCTGCGTTTGCGGACATCGTGGCCCTGTGGTTGGCAATCGCTGCCACGGTGGTCCTGTTCTGGCCGATCTCGAAGCTGGCCGGCGGCTTGCTTGTCCCGTACTTAGGGTGGGTCAGCTTCGCCGCCGGCCTCAACTATGCCATCTGGCGGCTCAACACCTGAGGGTCCGGCCGAAAAAGCCACATCCGGGCGGCCCCCGAGGCGTAGCGGCCGGCCGAGTGCCCTCCAGAGCCATTCTGGCGTGG
>CAZIWQ010000298.1:0-7470 GCA_964542355.1 uncultured Armatimonadia bacterium | reverse complement strand
GCCGTCGCCCGCAGGCGCTCACGTGACGTGCTGCGCTCGGCCGGGAGCGCATCGGTCGCGGGGGCCCCCTTCCGGGGGCCGAGCGCCCTCGCGGGCGCACACCACCGGGCCGGCGGCGACGATAGGCTGAAGCCTATCGCTGAGGGACCCCGCTGCGCGGGGCCGATCGTCCTGCGGACGGTACGGCTCCGACCACCGCGCGCCGCCGGGGGCCCGACTCTCGCTCGTCTCGCACTGCAGGCCACGCCCGACGCTTCACACTTGACGCGACACTAGATCAGGTCACGCTGGTCCACCCACTCGCCCGTCAGGATCCTGTCGGCCCGGTCCGCATAGCTGACCTTCTCCCCCTGGGGCACCGTCCGCCAGATCAGGAATTGCTTGCGGATTCCCGACAAGAACAGCGAGTTGGTCTTCTTCCACGAAGTGATGTCTCCGGCGACGCGCTGGAGCCGGATGTGCACCTCATAGATGTGGCGGTCGCCCGTGGGGCGGCACTCGAGCGAGAAGTCCTGGCTCACTCCCAGGTCGTAGGGGGCGAGCCACATGCGGAGCCTGACCGCCATCCCCGTGTCCGCGGAGTCGGGATACGCGATCGGCTCGAGCCGCACGTTCTCGGCGAGGAACTCGCCCCCCGCATAGCCCACGTACTCATCAAAGAACTCCTTGAGGAACGCGGAGACACCGAGGGCGTCGCGCCCGGTCACGGTGAACGGGAGCACGACGTCCATCAGGTCGCCGCGCGGCTCGGGCAGCGTCCAGCGCCGCTCGATGCCGGGTGAGGCGATATCCGCGGCCCGGCGACTGGGGTAGAGCGTCGACAGCAACACGACGACGACAATGACGATCGTGACGCCGACGGCGGACATCGAGGAGTAGTTGAGCTCGAGCCCGCCGGTGTGGCCGGTCACGTACATGACGCGGGCGAGCGTCTGACCGACCAGATAGCCGACGATTGCGCCCAGGTTGGCGAACACCGCCGCCTCGGCCAGGAACAGCATCGAGATGTGACTGGGTGCCAGGCCGAGCGAGCTGAAGATGCCGATCTCCTTGGTGCGCTCAAACACCGATCCGAGCATGGTGTTGAGCACGATCAAGGCGGCGATCAGGATCGGGATGACCAGGTTCTCGAGCCCGCTGAGTGAGGTCATGCCCACGGAGCTGAACAGGTAGCTCTCCTCACCGATGCCGGTGTAGAGGCTGAGCGCGAAGCGCTTCATCATCTCGTCCACGCTGGTGGCAACCTCCGCCGGGTTGCGGTAGCGCACGGCGATGGAGCGCAGCGTGCCGCCGAGCTCGAGCACACGATCGTACGGCAAGATGATGACCTTTTCCGGTCCGTAGTGCTTGTATTCCTCGAGCAGCGACTGGGCCCCCCCGGTGCCGAGCAGCGAGCGCTGCTCCGACTGGCGCTGCAGCTCCTTGAGGATCTCCGGGCGCAGCATCGCGTAGTTGACAGGCATGACCGGCTCGCCGTCGAGGTCGCGCAGCTTGCGCATCGCGGCCTCATCGACCAGCCCGACGACGCGGAAGTCGGTGCCAAACACTGTGATGCTGGCCGACCCGAGGCGATCGGCGGTGATGCCGAGGGCATCGGCGACCGCGGTCGGCAGCAAGGCATCGTTCTTGGCCCCCGGCGCAAACCAGTGCCCCGCCACCAGGAGCCGGCGGACCGGCAGCACCTGCTCCTCCTCCGGCGACAGACCCAGCAGGCAGTTCACCGTGTAGCGCTTGGCCGGGTCCAGCGCCAGTGCGACGTCCACCATCAACTCCTTCTCGATGTTGGCGGAGGTATACCACGCCCGCGGGGAGACCGTGGCGCGCCCGCCCAGCTCGTTGGCGATGATGTCGGCCGTGGGCTCCTCGAGCGAGAGCCACGAACGATCGCGCAGCATCACCCCCTGATACGCCGGCGCGTGCGAGAGCCGGATCTTGTTCGCGCGCAGGTACGACTTCACCGAGGTGAAGCTGAGCACCGTGAACGTGAGCAGCGTCAGGGTGATCGCGGTCAGCGTCGTGCGCAGTTTGCGCCGCCGCATGTTGGCGATCCCCAGCGCGAACGCCGCCGACGCGGCCGAGATCCTCCCGACATCGGCCTCGTGGACACCCCCGCGCTGCTGCTTCATGGACTTGAGCTCGGTGTTGAACTTCATCGTGACGATGGCGATCACCATCACCGCCAACGCCATGATGATGAATGACAGGAGGATCACCGGTGGCGCGGTCGTCAGCGAGAAGGCCGGGTGCACCGCGGCCACCATCGCAAACACCACGACGAACACGCCCACGGTGCCGACGATCTGGTAGATGATGTTGCGCCCGGCGAGCAGCAGGCGCTCGCCGAAGTAGGCGAACGGCAGCAGGATCGCCAGGTAGAACAGCAGCCCCTTGACCACGTCGACGGCGGTCTGCTGCACCTCGGGATAGGCGCGCGACTCGTAGCCCCAGGCATGGCGCGCCGCGGACAGCGCGACGTCGTAGCGCCGCTCGGCGAGGGCGCGCGACGCCTTGTCCAGCGACACCTGGGCCAGCTTGTGCAACTCGCGCAGACGCGCGTTGTCGATGCCGTTCTTGCTGAGGTTGCGCATGCGCGAGTCGTCGAGCATCCACATGTCGCGCCCGATCTGGAGCGGCGTCAGGGCGACACGCGGCGTGCGCGAGGCGCGGAAGCCGACGCCCTCCGGGCGCGCCGCCGTGGAGTTGATCAGCACCATGCGCACGCCGAGCAGGCCCATCCCCATCGTGACCTGGAGGTCGACCTGGGGCTGCGAGAACACGACCGCGCACGGCTCGACGTACGACGGGAACTCCGAGGCCGAGCCAACCCCGGACGACAGCGAATAGCCGAAGGAGATCGGCTCGCTGAAGTCCTTGGCATCGTACACGAAGACCTTCTGCAGCGTCTGGAAGTAGCGCTCGTCGACCAGGTCAAACAGGTCGGTGGGGACGCAGCGGAACACGATCACCGGCCGGCGCAGCCCCGCGCGGCCGTAGACGTCCCGCGGGTACTTCTTGTCCCCGTCGGGCCCCAGGTCCGGCGCATAGCACACCGCCCCGCTGTCGGGGTCAAAGCCATACGCCTCGAGGATGCCCCCGGTCGCGCGTTCCCCTCGCAGCGTGAACTCGCTCGTCTCGTTGGCCATCGCCATGACCTCGGTCCGCACGCCCATCATCATGCGGTACTGGCCCTGGACCATCACCAGCGCCGCGGGCACCGGGGTGTTGGGGACGAAGCTCTCCGTGCGCCGGAACTCGAGGACAGTGCCCTGGCAGTCCTTCAGATCGTCCATCTTCTTGAGCGCGGCGACGCGCTTGAGCGCGCCCTCCTCCAGCCCGCGGTCGTTGAGGAAGTCATACAACAGGCACGTGAGCAGCCGGGTCTGCGCCATCAGGTTCCCCTCGTTGAGGCCCTCAGGCGTATCCAGCGGCGTGTCGACCAGGGAGCGGGCATCGCTGACGGTGGTGAGGACGATCGCCGGCCGCCCGCCCCGGATCGCCATCTCGTGGTCGAACGCCACTTTGCCGGGGAAGAACGTGTGCCACTCGCGTCCCTTCACCGGGTTGATGCCGTCGACGAAGCGGTCGTCGACCGCGAGGCCCAGCTCATCACACGCGCGCGTCGCGTACTCCGTGAGCTGTTTGCCCAGCGGCGAGTAGAAGCGCAGGAGATGGTCCTGGCGGTAGTACCAGCCGACCTGGAAGGCCCCGAACGTCGCGTTCTGGGTGCTCAGGTCGAGGGCGATGAACATGCTGATCTTGTCGAACTGGTCGAGGCGGCGCCAGATGGCGATGTCCGTCTGCTTGCGCGCGATGTCGCGCTCGAGCCGAGCGGCGCGGACCCGCGCCGCCTCGGGCGCAAGCTGGAGCTGGCCCACGTTGATGACCGGCTTCTCGCCCGCCCCGGCCGCGGGGCGGCGGCGCTCGAGCCTGGCGACCTCGGCGGCAAGCTGCTGGCGGAGGCGCTCGAGCTCCCCGGCCTCCGCCGTCAGCTCGCGCAGACGCGGCTGGCGGAGCCGGTCGCGCAGCTTGCGCGGCTCGCGACCCCACAGGCGCGTGAACTCGCGCGCGCCGGCCAGGGCCTCAAAATGCCCGCTCGTGGCCAGGAAGATCACACTGCGCGCCGGACGGTCCGCGGCCATGTTGCGGGCGAGCTCCAGCAGGGCCGCGATGCTGACGGCGTTCTCGGCCCCCGGGGACAGCCGCGGGACGATCGAGATCGAGTCGTAGTATGCCTCGATGATCACCGCCTCGCTGCGCAGCTTCGGGTCGCGGCCGGGAAGGATGCCGATGATGTTCCTGTTGGTCACGTTCTCCCACGGCATGCGGGCGGTGAGCCGTCCGTGCGCGGCCCCCGAGGCGACCGCCGCCGCGATCTCCGACGCCGCGTCACCGTTGATGTAGAGCCGGGGGACATCCACGGGACAGCGCAGGAACTTGACCTCCGCCTCGCCGCGGGTGGTCCGCGCGGGCTCGATGAAGATCACTGCCGCGGCCCCGAGCAGCGGCGCGTTGAGCCAGCTCTGACCGGCGTTGAAATCCATCAGGACGATGCTGCCGGGGACTACCTGGCTGTTGTAGTCGGAGAGCCGCCCCTGGCCCACGTAGATCACCGGGCCGACGATGCCGTCGCGCGGCACCTGCGGGGTGCGAACCAGGTTGGGCCACAGGCACGACAGCTCGTAGCGCTTGCCGCCCAGCTCGAGGGTGGCGCCCCGATCCACCGGGGACGGCAGATCCCATTCCTGGGTCAGCACCTCCAGACCCAGCCGCCGGAACTCGCTCGCCACCATGTCGGCGGCCTGGCGGTTGCCCGGATAGCCGGCGACGCGGGAGCCGAGAGCGGAGAGCTGTCGCACATCACCCATGATACGGGCGGCGTCGACCGCGCCCGCACGCTCCACATACCCCGTCGCCAGCGCGGCGCCCCCCCCGCTCCCCAGCGCCAGTGCGACCCCCAGCAGTAGGAGGCTGAGCCTCCGGATCCTGCGCGTGTGGTCCATGTAACGATCTCTCCCGTCTTGGTCGTGACGTGCGAAGCACATTCGGCCGAGTGAAGCGATCCCGCCTTGCGGGAGCACAAGGGAGCCGTCCCCGCGGGCGTTCACGTCACGCGCCGCGCTCGGCCGAGGTCCCAACAGAGCCCCTGCTCAACGCACGGCCAGTGCCGTGTTGAGCGCGAATCCGATCGATCGCGGGAACGAGCAACTCGCCGCGAAGCGGCGTGCCGTCGAGCCCCCGACGGGGGGCGCCATACTTCAGCCACGGGCGTGAGAGCCTGTCGCGGAAGCCGCGCCGCCTGGAGTGCGGTTCCACCTCTCCCGGTGGGAGAGAGAGTCCTGTGCCGTCGCCTCCGTCACGCCCGACCGGGAGGCGCGTGTCCGAACTTCCGCGACAGGCTCGTGAGCCCTGTGGCGTCGCCCTCGGGGTCGCTGCCAACCACCAGACTCATCCTCAGCGCGGCGCTAGCCGAAGTGCACCACGTAGCGCGTGTACATCTCGTTGATCAGGCTGAGCCAACCCCACACGAACCCCGCCACGAAGAAGTGGCCAATGACAATCCCCATGAACAGCGGGATCAACTGCCGGTACAGCCGCATGCCCCCGAGCTTAAGCACGAGCGTCTTCACGATCCATACGATGAGGAACGGCCCCCACAACGGCCCGCCGTACGACGCCACCATGGCAAAGCCCAGCGGGTGCAGCGGGAACCGCAAGAACAGGGTGCGCAGCACCACCAGGATTGTGCTGACCAGGAATCCGGTGGTCATCGCCGCGGTGCGGGCGCGGTCGGGGGCGACGTGCCCCTTGGGGTAGGAGGCGAGCTCCTCATACTCCTGCCGCGCCAGCGCCGTGCGGTAGCCGCCCTGCGTCGAGCCACCCTCGAGGATGTTGCACCCGTGCCGATAGTACGCCGTCAGATGGATGTGATAGGCGGCCACGAGCCCGAGCAGGAGCGCGGCGATGAGCCAGCGCGACATCGTGCGCTGGTTGAGCCGTGCCTCCGCAGCGATCTTCTGGCTCTCCACCTGGTAGGCCATCATCGACTGGAAGTACCCGCGCGAGCCAAACATCAGCATCGAGAAGGCGGTGAGATTGCCCCAGTCACCCCCGCGCACAAACGCCTGTGAGCCCAGCAGGTACAGCATCATGCGCTTGTGCATGTAGAACGGGAACAGCCAGACCATCGCGGCCCCGGCCTCCGCCCGCGCCCGGGCGTAGACCAGCGCAAACAGCACGATGAGGCCGAAGTACAGACCCGCAGTCCACAGCCACATCCCGGCCCGAGTCGCGAACAGGAGCATCGCGGCGAAGCCCCCGACGGCCCCCACGATGGCCAGCCGGTACGACATCGGCTCACCGCTGTCGTCGGCGTGGCCCGGCGCCGACAGCGCGCTGCTGACGACCTCGCGCAGGTGCGTGCGCGAGACCCAGATCAGGAAGAGCCCCAGCGACAGGTAGGCCCCGGTCGCCTGCTCCTGGTCGTAGGGGAACCCCGCCCCCTCATACCCGGCCGCGGTGTAGACGACGTTGGACACCCGCAGCAGCAGGTAGAACACCCACACCGACAGTGTGATCTCGGTGGAGACCAGATACCCCAGTCCGATGTTCTCCGGCCGCCACGCGATCGTCAGTGGACGGAGCGCCGACAGCGGCCGCTCGGTGAACAGGGCGCCCACGTCATAGGCGCGCCCCAGTGCCGGCACCCCCGGGTTCCAGGCGTTGAGGATGTTGCCGACGTTGTACACCGCCGCGAGCGCGAACCCGCCCCACATGATCGGGTTCGTGAAGAACCCGCCGACCAGCCGGCCCCCCCCCTGGTCGGCGATGTCCATCGCCAGGTGCACGATGGGGAAGGTGAGCCGCTCGCGATCCACCCACTGGCGCCGGAAGATCGAGATCGTGCACAGCATCGTGACGAACCACGCCAGGAAGAACAGCGACCAGTAGGTCAGCGGGACGGCCCATGCCCCCCACGGCACTTGCTCCGACCGCGAGGCCTCATACATCTCCCGGATCACAGTCGGGTCGGTCGGCCCGACCCAGGCGGGGGAGTAGCGCCAGAACCGCTCGAAGTCATTCTCCGGAGTGGCGAAGTAGCGCAGGGCCGTGACCGCCGGGAATAGCATGCGCACGACCCCGACCGACGACATCGACACCGCGACGCACAAGAAGGCGTAGACGAACAGCACCTGGCCCTGCGGCAGGTCGAGGCCGCGCCACAGGCGCCGCGCCAGCGGCGCCAGGACGGTCAGCACAAGCAGGACCCCGACCGCGGGCACGACGGGGACGCTCTCCCCGATCTGGGCCCCGTGCGAGATCATCTCGGAACGCTGCAGCCACACGACCGAGCCCGCCAGCGCGAGCACTGACACAACCACGGCGCGGCCGGTCAGGCCCTGCTCGACTCGAGCCGCCGCCGCGTCGCCCGTCGTCGCCCGCGCATCCGGTGTCCGGTCAACCGGGGCCGCC
>CAZIWQ010000297.1:0-7488 GCA_964542355.1 uncultured Armatimonadia bacterium | reverse complement strand
GGTCCTCCAGAAAGCGGACGGGGCTGCTCATGGCTCTCTCTCCCGGGGTGCAAGTTGCTCGAAGAACGCCAGTTGCTGGCGCAAGCGATCGGACTTGAGGTCACGGAGGCGGCGGCTGGCGGTCGCGAGGTGTGCGGCGAGGCGCTCCGGCTCCCACACCTGCACCCCCGCCCCCAGCACCACGACAACCACCGGCCCGGCGGCTATGAGCCCGGCCCACTCCATGTGCAGCCGGGGCAGGCTCAGGCGGCCCCGTCCGTCGATGGCCGCCACCGTCTCGCTCGCCGCCAGGAGCCGGAACAGCGCGGCGGCAGAGGCGTCGTGGGCGGAGAGCTGCTGGAGCAGGGGGAGGGTGTCGTCCCACACGGCGGGGGTCAGGGCGAGGATGCAGCCGGCAGCGTCGGCCGCCAGCGCGGCATGCGCGCCGAGCACACGGTGAGCCGACCGCGGCAGAGTCAGCCGTGTGTCGTCAAGGCGCCTGGTCGCCAGCGGCGCACCCGCGGACCCGGACATGACAGGCTACCTCCTGGCCGCCTATTCTGCACCGGCGGCGAGCAGTCCTGCCTCCACGCCGGACGAGAGAGGACGAACCAACAGGCAACGGCGCTTCTGTCCACGGAGGACACGGAAACGGAAGCGGCGGAAGGCAAGGGGGGAAACGGCAGAGAGGGGGTTCGGAGCCATGCCCGCAGCCTGCTCTCCCACTTCGCCCCCTGTCGCCGTTTCCCCCACTCCCCCTTGCCGTTGCCGTAGCTGTCTCCGTGTCCTCCGTGGACCTCACCGCCGTCCGCCGTCCGCCGTCGGCCGTCCGCCATGTGCCGTGTGCCGTGTTCGTGGTGTCGGCCCGCGGCCTCAAGACGCCAGGGGCGCGCCAGGGGCACGGGTTTGCGTGCCCCCGGTGTTGTGCTATACTTGCCCGACGTGCAGAGGCCCCGACTACTCACAGGCCCGGTGTGACGCCGGGCCGAGGTGCTGACACAAGGAGCGAGACCTGATGACGGAACAGACCCTCGAGAAGCTGCAGCAGCTCATGTTCGCCACCCCCGCCGACAGACTGTCCACCGAGCTCAACGCCTGGCAGGCGGAGCTCAAGCAGGAGTACCCCGCCGCCTCCGAGGAGCGCCAGGCGGAGATCGCCGAGGCGATCAAAGAGAGCGCCGTGGACCTGCAGTCCGGGCTCACCGACTGGAACCTGAGGTGCAGTGCCAAGCACTGCCACAGCGAACCGTGCTGTGAGGTGAACGCCGCCATCCTCGAGGGCGAGAGCAAGCAGAACCTCGCCATCCTGCGCGAGTGGGGCCGCGAGGACCTCGCCACGGAAGCCGAGCAGGAGATCGCCGGCATCCGCCAGAGCAACCTCCTGAAGCTCACCCGCATGAGCCTGTTCGGCAAGTGCAACACGTATTGGGGCAATGACTACGCGTCCGGCCTGCGCCAGGCGATGCGCCGCGGCGCCGCGATGGTCACCACCAACCCCGTGCTCGTGAACGTCGCCCGCACGGAAGACCCCGCCTATTGGACCCCGGTCCGCGACGCGCTGCAGGCGGCCCACCCCGACTACGGCCCGGTCGACCTGGCCTACGCGCTGACAATTCAGGTCGTCGTGCAGAACGCGAAGCTACTGCGCCCCGTGTGGGAGCTCACCAATGCCGACATGGGCTATGTCAGCCTCCAGCTCAGTCCCAAGAATGCGACGGATGCCGAGCAGATGGTCAAAGAGGCCAAGTGGGTCTGGAGCCAGCTCGAGCAGGAGCTCGCGGGCACGCCGAACTGCGTGTTCAAGGTCCCTGGCACCAGGGCCGGCATCGATGTCGCCGGCGAGCTGACCTCCTGCTGCATGGGCGTCAATGTGACCGTCAACTTCTCACTGCCGCAGCAGATCGCCTTCGCCGGTGTCATCGAGAAGTACAGCCAGACCCCGGTCAGCTACCGCACCCAGATGGACGGCCGCCTCGACGATCCGGTGGGCGAGGAGCTCAAGGCCACCGTCGCCGACTGGGAAGAGGTCAAGAAGTGGTGCACGACGCTGATCCGGCAGCGCGAGTATCGCCTGCTCAACTTCACGCCGCAGCGCGGCGGGCTCGGGTTCGTCAAGTCGCGCCCGCTGCCGGCCTCCGGCCGCGGCCCGTGGAACATCACCCGCTCCATCCACAGCGAGCCGGAAGTGCCGCTGTTCTTGACCGTGTTCCCCAACCGGCAGGTGGAGTTCGACGCCGAGCCGCGCGAGCTCGACCCGGACGGCATGTGGGCGCAGGCCCCCACCGGCACCCGCGACAAGCTGATGCAGTCCAAGCTGTTCCGCCAGGCCTACGAGCCCGATGGCATGACTGTCGACGAGTTCGACACCTACCTGCCCGTCGTCGCCACCCTCACGCAGTTCAACGAGGGTTACGACACCTTCGTGGCATGGGTGTCGGGCAAGTAGCGCTGTCGCCGGACAGCCCCCGATGGTGACACGCGGGCCCGCCCTCCGGATGGAGGGCGGGCCCGCATTGCGTTCTGGTGGTCCTTCCGGCCGCGTCGCCGGGATAGTCGCTACCACTGATTGAGTGCCGGCGAGGTGCCGGCGATCTGCGACTGGTTCGCAAACTCGCCATAGCGGAACTGCTGGGTCAGGTCGTTGAGGTACTTGACATCCTCGGGCGCCAACGGCTTGTCGACGACCTCGTAGAGCGGGTCGAAGTGCTCGGGCTTGCTGCCGCCGATGAGGGGGATGACACAGAAGGGCTGCTCCATCACCCACCGGACGGCAAGCTGATTGATGCCCATCTCATACTTGTCGGCGACGGCCTGGATCTGATCGAGCAGATCGAACAGCTCGGGGGTCAGTTTGGCCTGCATCGAGGGGATCATCCCGACCCGCGACTTGGGGTCGATCATCTCATCGCGCTTGTACTTGCCGGTCAGGATGCCGCCGTCCTGCGGCCCGTAGGCCATCATCGCGATGTTGAAGCGCTGGCAGAACGGCACCGTCTCGTTCTCCACGACGCGGTCGAGCATGTTGTAGCGGGCCTGGATCGAGATGATCGGCTCCCAGTTGTGCAGTGCGCTAACGCCGAGCAGGTGGGCCATCTGCCAGGCGAAGTGGTTACTGACGCCGATGTAGAGCACCTTGCCCTGCTTCACCAGCATGTCGAGGGTCGAGAGGATCTCCTCGGCGCTGACCAACGGGTCGGGATGGTGCAGTTGGATCAGGTCGATGCGGTCGGTCTGCAGGCGCTGCAGGCAGGCGTCCACCGCCTTGACGATGTGGAAGCGGGAGCAGCCGCGGCCGTTGACGCGCTTCCATATCGGCACCCAGAACTTGGTCGCCAGGAAGATGTCGTCGCGAATGCCCGCGAGGGCTTTGGCGAGGAACTCCTCGCTGGCCCCGCGCCCGTATGCGTCGGCTGTGTCGATGAAGTTGATGCCCTGGTCGAAGGCCTTGCGCACGATGCCGATGGAGGTCTGTTCGTCACAGCGCTCGTAGAAGGTCATCGCTCCCAGACAGAGCGAGGAGACCTGAACGCCGGCGTTGCCGAACTTCACGTACTTCATCTGTCATCTCACTTCCCAGGTGGTGACCCGCGACAATCGCGGGCCGGCTTCGGGCATGGCGGCCTAACGCCGCCGTACGGCTCCTTACCGCCACCAACAGGTGATGGCGCTGCGGATGAACTGGAGGCTGCGCTCGGTCGCAGCCTCGCGCTCCGGCCCGGCGTCTTCGAGGCCGAGACACCCAGTGTACCCGCTCGCCGCCAGGTGGGCAAATAGTGGCGCGAACGCCACCGCCCCCTCGCCCACGGCGGTGTGGCCGGGCTGGCCGGGGAACCGGTCGGCAACATGCACGTGCCAGACCCGATCCTGCACCGCCGTCAGGAGCGGCAGGGGGTCATCACCGCTGAGCAGCCCGCTGGCGGTGTTGAAGCAGACCCCGAGCGGGCTGTCGTCCAGGCGCGCCATGATCTCGAGGAACACCTCGGTCCGCAGGGCGAAGTCGGTGGCGGGCCCGTGCCGCGCGCGCCCGCGGTTCTCGAGTCCCACCCGCACGCCGGCGCGCCGGGCGGCCTCGCACGCCCGCCGGAGCAGCTCGGCGCACCAGATCAGGCCGTCGGCAGGCTCCACCTCGTGGTGCTCATACCCGGCAGTCACCCGCACGCCGCCGGCCTCGAGCACCCGCGCCGCCTCGATCGCTGCCAGCACCTGCCGATAGTGCTCCTCGCGCACCTGCGGGTCGGGGTGGGTGAAGTCGGGCGCGCACGCCACCAGCGCAACGGACAGCTCGTGGCGGTCCAGTCGGTGCCGCAGTTGGCGGATCATCTCCGGCAGCCGCGAGGGGATCAGTGCCGCGTCGATCTCGACCCAGCGCACTCCCAGCACGTAGGCCCGGGCGAACCAGTCCTCCAACGCCGGGTAACCGGCCTCGAGTGCCCCGTCGAGGTAGCGCACCGGGTGCCATGACACCGGCGGCCGCGCCAGCGGGCTGCGCGAGCCGCGGCGGGAGCCGGAGGCCCCTCCCGCCGTCGCGGGGGGACGTTGTGCCGCGAGCTCTCCAGACCGACCCGGCTGCTCGTTCGTGTCTCTTGGCATCGCCGACCTGTCCCTCGTACAATGGGGGATGCGAGCGAGCGGAGCACTTCGCTGGGCGTCGTGGGTTGACCTCTCCCCTCCCGCCCCCTGGCCTGCCGGACGCCGGCGACGGACCTTTTGCGCCGCCGGCTGTCTAACTTCCTGGAGACCCGGCCGGAAGTGCGCTTCGCGCCCGGGTCGCTTGAGCTAGAGGGAACCCCAACCTGTCTGGAGCTGTCAGACCCGTGCCCGCTTCCGCCAATCACGAGCCCGCCACCGAACCCCGTCGCCCTGCCGCTGATCTCGGCGAACCGCGCGGCCGGGGGCTGGTGATCGTCTACACCGGCACCGGCAAGGGGAAGACCACCGCCGCGCTGGGTCTGGCGATGCGTGCCCTCGGCCAGGGCCTGCGCGTGCTCATGGTCCAGTTCATCAAGAGCCATCGCGACACCGGGGAGAGCGTCCTGGCCCGCCGGCTGGCACCCGGCCTCGTCCTGCAGACGATGGGAGCCGGCTTCGTAACGGGCGAGTGGAGCGCGCAGGATCTCGCCGCCGCCCGCGCGGCCTGGGGAGCGGCGAGCGAGGCGGTCAACCGCGGCGCCCATGACATGGTGATCCTTGATGAGGTGAGCTATTGCATCCGCGACGATGTCATCCCGCTGGCGGAGGTGCTGGGACTGCTGGGCGACCGCCCGCCGGCGCTGCATCTCGTCCTCACAGGGCGTGGCTTTCCGGCGGCGGTGATCGCCGCCGCGGACCTGGTGACCGAGATGCAGTGCATCAAGCACCCCTACGAGGCAGGCGTGCGCGCCCAGCCGGGGATCGAGTTCTGAGCGCCCGGCGCCGTGCGCGCAGGGGCGCGTTGCAGCCATGGACGGAGGGCTCGCGATGGATGTCGTGCCGTGGTATCCACACTCGGCGCACCTGGCTCTGCGCGAGTACGTGCGCGGGCTCGAGCCCGAGTACTCGCTCCTGTGGGGCTGGCAGGACCGCCCGGCGCCGTGGCGGGAGGGGTTGCAGGACAAGCTGACGGAGCTCCTGGGCCTGCCCGCGCAGCGCTGTCCACTCGACCCGCGCGAGCTCGAGTGCACCGATTGCGACGGGTACTCGAGGACCAGGTTGACGTACAATGTCGAAGCGGGGGTCGGCGCGACCGCGTGGCTGTGTGTGCCCCACGACGCGCGGTCGCCGCTTCCCGCGGTCATCTGTGCGCACCCGCGGGGCGCCGGCAAGGATGAGCTCGTGGGGCTGGTGGGCGAAGGCCCGCACAGTGCCTTCGCTGCGGAGCTGGCCCGCAAGGGCTACGTGACCCTGGCGCCGGACGCGCGCTGTCATGGCGAGCGCGGCGACGACGAGGCCTGCCTCGGCGCGGTCGGGCTGGTGCTGGGCCGCCCCCTGGTCGGGATGCGCGTGTGGGACCTCTTGCGCGCGGTGGACTACCTGGCGCAGCGCGCGGACGTGAAGGCCTCGCGCATTGGCGTGACGGGGCGGGGGATGGGCGCCGGTGATGCCCTGTTCGCCGCGGCGCTGGACGCACGGATCGCGTGCACGGCGCTGTGCGGCGGGCTCAGCACCGTGCGCGAGCTGATCGTCGCCCGCGACGGGTTCCGCACGGGCGGGCCGCCACCGGACCTTGTGCCCGGCCTGCTCAGAGTCGCCGACCTCAATGATGTTGCCTGTCTGATCGCGCCCCGACCCCTCATCATGGTGCAGGGGCGCAGCGACGCGACGGTGCCGGCGCGCGGCGCGGAGGAGTGTCTGGCCCGCGTCCGTGCCGGATACGAGCTCCAGGGGGAGAAGGTCAAGGTCGAGACGATGGTCGCCGAGGGCGGCGACACATACTACGCCGAACCGCTGTACCGGTTCCTGGATGATTGGTTGGGGTTGCCCGACCGAGTGTAAGGGCTTGCGCGCTGCGCCGGTGGTGTCTGCCACCGATGCGCCGCCCGAGAGAGAGCGAGTGACGCCGATGAGGACGACTGCCTGGCGCATCCTGCCCGGCCTGCTGCTGCTGGCTGCTGCGATCGGGCTCGGCGGCTGCGCCGCCGGACTGGCCGCGCTGACGTATGACAAGTGGGACGACTGGTTCAGCAATGACGACGCGACGAGCTACCGCGTCTACATCGACGGGTACGACATCGGCAGCACCGCCGAGGCCAACGGCAACCTGGTGATCCGCGGCATCCAGGAGGGTGACTACCTGGTCACCGTGGCGTTGCCGACCGCGATGCGCCGTGGCGTGCACCTGGTGGCCCACATCAAGTCCGGGGTGAGCCTGAGTCTGAGCAACACCAACCCGTTCGAGGGTGGGGCGATCACCGGGGTGCTGCGGCGTGACAGCAGTAGCGGGGCGGTGTTGCCGAACGTGCGGGTCGTGGCGATCAAGGGCGGTGCGGCCCTGCTGGCCGGCGGCACGGCGCCGATCACCATCCCGCCGACCATCGACTCTGACATCGACTACATGATGGGGTTCACCGACAGCACCGGCAGCTACCGGCTGGGCCCGGCGCAGTACGGTGACTGGCTGGTCACAGCGGCGGTGGCCGGCTACCAGTCGGACGTCAAGTACGTGCGGGTCTCGTCCGGGACCGACGGCGCCGCCCCCCTCGTCCTGCTGACCGATGCCGCCGCCAATCCCGGGCTCGTACGCGGGACGGTCAACAACAAGAGCGGCTCGGCGATCCAGACGGCCCTGATGATCGGCCGCCTTGGCGCCGGCTTCGCCCCGAGCATCACCGATGCCGGCCGTAACCAGGTGCAGACCGCCTCGACGCTGACCTTGCCCACAGGGGCATGGTTCAGTTGGCTGACCCTGTGCAACACCGGCAGCACGGGTGGCCAGTACATGCTCGACATCCCGGCCGGCACGCACTCGATCGAGGCTTTCAAGCCCGGGTATACCGTCGTCCCGCAGGAGTTCACGGTCACGGATGGCGGCGT
>CAZIWQ010000296.1:3460-7534 GCA_964542355.1 uncultured Armatimonadia bacterium | reverse complement strand
CTGCTGTTCCAGCTCGACGCGCTGGGCATCGGTGCCCTGGGTGGTGGTCATCGTCACCCCCGGGCGCAGTTGGTACCATGCGGGCTGGAACTTGACGCCGGAGAACTGCTGGGGGGCGGTGGCGCGCGGCCGGGCGGGGCCGCCGAACGGGAACAGCCAGCTCCCCATGCCTTCGGCCACTCCCAGCGTCTCGCCCTCCCGGCCGAACTCGACGCGGCCGTCCCAGGTGCGGAGGGTCTCGCCCTCGTCCGTGACCTCGTATGCCAGGGTTGTGCCACGCACGGCCGCTGCGCCGTACTTGCCCTGGATCCGGACCAACGAGCCCTTGACGATGCGTGCGAACACGCTACCCCGGGGCATCTTGGCCTGCGCCGGCGAGGCCTGCTGGATCGTGATGCTCGTCAGAGCTCCCAGCCGGAACGTGGTGCCGTCCGGGAAGCGCAGCTCGGCGCCGCTACTCTTGGCGGTGCGCACCTGGCCGCCCGGCAGCACACGCACCCCCACCTTCGTCAGGGCCCAGGGCGCCTGGGGCTTGGCCGAGTGCTCGACCTTCCCCATGACCGAGGTGACAACGACCTCATTGCCAGCGGCCAGTGCGGCCGCGGCCACTGCCAATGACACGGCGAAGGGCATCAGTCGTTTCATCATGCGGGTGCGCCTCCCGGGACCTGGCGGTCTGTCTGTTGTGCCGCTGTGTCCGTATATACGTCAACGGGGTCGGGATATCCTGCCACCTCGTGCTGGCCGGCGTAATGGAGCGAATGGGTATCCTGCAGCCGCTGGTAGGCCGGCGCGGACACACAGATCGTGCTCGCCAGCTTCTTGTTGAGGCCCTCCAGCCGCGAGGCGAGGTTCACCGACTTGCCCACGATCGTGTACTCCAGCAGCGCCTCGGCGCCAATATCGCCGGCGACGACCTCGCCACTGTGGATGCCGATGCGGGCCCGCAGCTCGGGGCCGCCCTGGCCGGCGATGCGCTCGCGAAGCTGCGCCATCTGACGCTGGAAGTCATAGGCCGCGTCCACGGCCTTCTGGGCATGGTTGCCGATGTCCACCGGGTCACCGTAGGCGATCATCACGCCGTCGCCGATGAACTTGTGCACCACGCCGCCGTGAGCCTGGGTCACCTCGGTGGCCAGGGACAGGTACTCATTGAGATAGCCGATGAGCTGCTCGGCGCCGATGCGCGTGCTCATGCTCGTGAAGTTCGCCAGGTCCATGAAGACGACAGTGGCATCGACGCGCCGCCCGGGGACATTGTGCAGCTCGGGACGGGAGAGGATCTGATCCAGGATCTGCCGCGACACCCGTCGCTGCCAGGTCTGGCGCAGGAGCCGGAGCGCACGCTCCTCCAGGAACCACAGTGTCGTCGCCGCCGTCGTATACGCGGCCAGCGTCGCCACACCCACCGAGGCCACCGGCAGCCATGCGCCGTGCACGATCATGCCGTAGGAGGCCACCGTCCAGTGCAGGACCAGCAGCGCCGCCGTCGCCAGCCCGCCCGCCCAGAACGGCAGGAGAAACACGCACAGGGCGACCAGGGCACCATAGATGACGGGCAAGAGCGTCGCCAGCCCCATCGCGGCAGGCGTGATTGTCCGCCGTTCGAGCAGCATGTCCACAACGTTGCCGATCGCCTCGACCCCGGGCATCTCGCTGCGTTCCAGCGTGGCGTCACCCGACTCGGTGCCAGAGTGCTGTGACCCCAGCGGATGCAGCACCATATCGGGATTGAGGCCTGACTTCATGCCGACGAGAACGATCTTGTTGCGGAAGGTGTCCGGCTCGAAGTCGCCCCGCAGGACGTCGGAATAGGAGACATAGGGGAAGGCCGCAGGTGGGGCGGCGCGGTAGTCGATGAGCAGATCGGCGATCAGATCGGCATCGGTGACCCACGGGTGCGTCCGGAAGCTGTGGGCGCGCCACTGATCGGCGAGCCGCGCCGGGGGCACGCGGTCGGCGACGGCCAGCGCCAGCAAGCCCGAGAACAACAGTGGCCGCTCCTGCGGGCGCACGGGGTCCCACCCCAGTCGGACGCGCCGCACGGTGCCGTCGGTGTCCTTGGGGAGCATGCCCAGCCCGGTGCCGCGGGCCGCCGCGGCGAGGGCCGGGAAGGGGGTGAGCAGGCGCGGTGGCGCACCGGCGGCCGCCCCGGTGTCGCTGTCGGTCTCGGCGACCGCAGTGAGCACGGTGCGCCCCGACCGCCGCACGGCCCCGATGAGCGCCCGGTCGGCGACCGGGGTGCTGGGGAAGTCGAACAGGATGTCGAGGAGGATCGCGCCGGCGCCCGCCGAACTGAGCCTCTCGATCAGCTTCGCGTGCTTGGTGCGCGGCCACGGCCACCCGCACTTCTCCCGCACCAGCGAAGCAGTGTCGATGCCAACGATCACGACCCGGGGGGAGGCCGGGCGCTGAGCACGCATCCGGAGCCGCACGTCGTACGTGGCCAGCTCCCACCGCCAGAAGTCACCGCGCGTGCCGGGGGCCCGCACGAGCAGGCTGGCGGCGGTTCCCATCGCGGTGGCAAGCACGAGCACCAGGAACAGGCTGCGCAGTTGGCGATGACGCATTGGATCGCCTCGAGACCCGGCCGAAAGGCCCACTCCCGGCCGGGTCTCTCGTGGTGAGACGGCTGTGAGTGGCCTCTGCGGGCATCTGAGCGTACCGTCGCGGCCTCAGAACGGCTCTGCGGCCGCCCGCCTCGGGGGCCGCAGCATCGACGGGCAAGCCAGACCGTGCCGGAGACCCCGCACGGCAGCCTGCGGCAAGCGTATTGTGGCCTTTGCCTGGCGTGGCTGTCAAGCACGTGCCGGGGAGGCATCGGCCGGGCGGGCGACGAAGAAGCGCCTGAGATGCCGTTCGCGGGCCAAGGACCCCTCGCTGGTACGGACGATACGCCCGTTCCGCCGGGCGCGTTGCCAGCGGAGCCCCACGCCACTCATGGATCGGACGCGCGAGGAAGGAGGAAGCGATGGCTCGGCAACAATGCAAGACAGTGAGGTACTCCGGTCTCATTCCTCTCATCCTGGTGGGACTGCTCGCCGCTGCGGACGCGCCGCGGGTGTGCGCCGAAGGAACACAATGGCGCGCGGGTGACTTCGCGGTCACGTCCACGGACGGCTCGCTGTCGATCACCTATGGCACGGAGACGCTGGTCGAGCAGTCCTACATCTCCGGCTTCGGGATCAGCGGGGGCCCGCTCGTGTCGGTGCGGCAGCGAGGCGATGCCTGGTTGTGCTCGCTGATGTGGGGGACGCGGGGGCCCGTGTGGCTCGAGCAGCGGGTTGTCGTTCGCCCCACGGACGTGATCGTGATGTGGCGGGTCCGGGGGAGCCTGAGTGACAAGCGCTGGTCGCGCGGCGGGTTCGGGCTGCGGCTCCCCCAGACGGCTCTCGCCGCA
This sequence comes from uncultured Armatimonadia bacterium, assembly GCA_964542355.1. GTDB lineage: Bacteria > Armatimonadota > Zipacnadia > Zipacnadales > JABUFB01 > CAZIWQ01. Next base: position 4,134 of record CAZIWQ010000296.1, on the reverse strand, counting down.
CGTCCGGCTGCCGTGCTGTCGACCCATGATTCCGCAATCGTCGCGGAGGGTGACCTCCCCGCCATCGCTCCGCATACCATCATCGTGGGGCAGGGCGCGCAGGCGGTGGAGTGGCAGTTGTCCGCCGATGACCGGCGGGGCTGGCGGTTGCGCGACTGCCGTGCCGCGAGCGGCCGGTATGAGCTCGAGGTGTGGCGCAATCTGATGCAGTCGGAGCAGGGGCTCGACGCCGTCGTGCGCATCGCGGTCCCCGCTGACGGGCCGTCGCCGGCGCTCCAGAGCGACGGGAAGGTGGCCGAGCGCGGGGCCACTGACATCGACCTGTGCGACCTGTTTGGGGACCCCTTCACCCTCAGCCTCGCACGCGGGGCCCGCCGGTACTACCGGGGTGACGCCGTGCGCGCAGCCCTGCGGATGGTCGCCATCGATGACTCCGCGCGGGAGGTCGCGGTTCACTACCGGTTGCGCGACTACGGCAAGCGGGTCTTGGAGGAGGGCGTCGTCACCCTGCACAGCGACGGCCGCCACCCGGCCCAGGCGACAATCGGCCTCAAGCCGCCACCGGAGGGACTGTATGTGCTCGAGATTCAGTACGAGGTGGCAGGCCAGGTGCGTGTCCGCACGGCGGTGCTCAGCGTTTTGGGTCAGCCCGAGCGGCCGTCGGCGGCACCTGA
>CAZIWQ010000296.1:0-3450 GCA_964542355.1 uncultured Armatimonadia bacterium | reverse complement strand
CCCCGCTTGTGCCGAGAGGTTAGCAGAGCGGCCGAGAAGCCGTTCCGAGGCCGCTGAGCCGTGCGGGGGCCGCGATGCCACGCTCAGCGGCCCGCAGAAGTCACTCGCTGCCATCTTGCCGCAGGAGACCCGGCCGGAAGTGCCCTCCTCGGCCGGGTCGCTTGCACGATCGGGGAGTGTGCCATGCTCGACCCGCGTGGCCTGATCACGGTGCTTTCCGAGCAGCAGCTCGCAGCGCTGCGACAGCAGACCGAGGCGGTGCTCGAGCGCATTGGCTTTCGGGTCAGCCATCGCGGGCTGCAGGCCCGCTGCCGGCGTGCGGGGGCCCACGTGGACGAGGCCAGCGACACCGTGCGCCTGCCGGCGCCGCGGCTGCGGGAGCTGCTGGCGCTGGCCCCCGCCAGCTACGAGATCGGTGATCTTGCCGGCAACCGCCACACCGTGGGCGGCGGCCACCGACAGTGTCTCGCGATCGTCACCGACCCGTGGGTCGTGGACTACACCACGGGTCAGCCGCGTCGCCCGTACCTTGCCGACATGCGGCGGCACACGATCCTGGCGCAGCAGCTTGACCCGGTGGTGGCCGTCAGTCGCATGGACTTCCCGGCTGCCGATGTACCCGGGCCGACCTCCAGCCTGCGGGCGCTCGAGGAGCATCTGCTACATCACGCCAAGCACAACTTCGTCCTGGCGGCCGCGCCGCACAATCTGCGGCAGTGGCTTGAGCTGGCGCAGATCCTGGGGCGCGGCCAGGACCTGCGGGTCAGCCGGCTGCTCAGTGCCGGCATCGCCGTCATCTCGCCCCTGACACTGTCGGACGACAATGCCGAGCTGCTCCTGATCGCCTGCGAGCACGGGGTCCCCGTGGTCCCCACGGTGTGCCCCCAGGCAGGCAGCACCGCGCCCTACAGCAGCAGTGGCACGCTCCTGCAGGGCAATGCCGAAGTCGTGTTCATGGCCGCCCTCACGCAGATCGTCAGCCCGCACCATCCGTTCCTGTATGCGTTCGGGCCTTCAGTCTCCGACATGCGCGACGGGCATGACATGTACTACACGCTGGACAAGGTGCTGTGGAAGTATGCGGCGGTTCAGTTGGCCAAGTCCTACGGCCTGCCCGCGGGCGCCGAGTGTGGCGGCACCATGACCCACCGCTATGACCCCCAGAGCGGAGCGGAGGGCATGCTCTTCATGCTCGCGGCGTATGCCTCCGGCGCCGACATGCTGGCGGGGATCGGCTCATGCTACAACGGCGTGGGGATGTCGGGGGAGATGATGGTGATCCAGACGGCGTGGCTCGAGGCTGCCCGCTTCCTCGGCCGCGGCATCGACACCGACCTGCTCGCGCCCTCGCTGGCGAGCCTCGAGCGCGTCGGCGCAGGGTCGCACTTCCTGACCGATGAGTTGACCGTGGAGCGGCTGCGGGCCGGCGAGTTCTTCACTCACCCCCTACTCGACTGCTCCGGCGAGGTCAGCGCCGCACCATCACTCCTGGAGCGCGCCCACGCCTGCGCCGAAGACCTGATCGCCGGCTTCCGCTCGCCGGTGCCGTCGGCGGTCCGGGACGAGCTGAGATGCTACTTCGCCGGGGAGTACGAGAAGGCAACGAGGTGATCTGCCGTGTCCCGCATGTGTCTGCCAGTCCGGCTCGCCGCCGTGTGTACCGCTTCCCTGACCGCCGCCGCGGCCGCCCCGCGGGTGACCGCCCTTCCCACGGCGATGGCGCCGCTCACCGCGACGATCCCGACCCTCGACGGCCGGCTCAGCGAGCCGGCATGGGAGAGCGCCGCCCGGCTGGGGCCGTTCGTGACCCTCACCGGCACCCCGGCCAAGAGCCTCACCGGCGCCCGCGTGATGTGCTCGCGCGACGTCGTGTTCATCGGCGTCACCTGTGCCATGCCGCGCGGAGCGCAACCGAAGCTGGAGCAGAGCCAGCGGGACGCCGACGTATACCTGGACGAGAGCATCGAGGTGTTCCTCGATCCCGCACTCACCGGCCGCAAGTACCTGCACCTCTTGGTCAACGCGGCCAACGTCCAGCGCGACGAGAGCGGGGACACGCAGGCCGAGGGGCTCTATGACGTCAAGTGGAACGGCACGTGGCGCTCGGCGACCTCCCGCCAGGAGGGGAGCTGGTCGGCCGAGCTCGCGATCCCCTTCAGTGACCTCGGCCTGACGCCGGGCAAGCCCGCCCTGCTGGGGCTCAACGTCTGCCGCAACGATCAGGCGACGGGGGACACCACCTGTTGGTCGCCCACCGGCTCCGGCTTCCATGAGCCACTGCGCTTCGGTCTGCTGTCATTAGCTGCCCGCGCGGGCGGCGCGACTGTGCGGCTAACCACTACCCCGTCAGCCGACTTCAAGCCCGGCGTGGGGGAGTGCACCTATGTCTTCGAGAACACCTCGGCGAGGCCCGCGATGCTGACACTGCTCCTGCTCACGACGCAGGGGACGACGCGCAAGGCTGCCACGCCCACGCTCGAGCTAGGTCCCGCCGGGACGGCCGGCGCGCGGGCCACCTGCACCCTGACCCAGCCCGCGGCCGGCGCCACTGTGCTCAGCTACCAGAGTGCCGCGGGGACCGCCCAGGGGCGGACGACGGGGGAGGTCGCGCTCCCGGGCGACCACGCCGTGGTGTTCGCCGTCGGTGACCGCGAGAGTGGCGCCCTGGCTCTCGTGCGGGAGGTCGTGGCCGTCCCGGGATCGGCCACCCAGCAGTTCGGCAGCCGCCTGGCCGGTGGCGAGGCACTGGGGCTGTGGTGGACAGAGAGCGGCTACAAGGTCCAGCGCGACACGCCACTGCCGGCCCCCACCTCGCCGGAAGTGCGCATCAGTCTGGCGCGCAACGAGTACGAGGCGGCGCAGATCGTCGTCCGGCCGCGCGCGGACACCACGGTGACGGCGCAGGTGAGCGACCTGCGCGGGCCCGGAGGGCTGATCTCGGCCGACAACCTCAAGCTGTGCGAAGTCGCCTACGTCCCGGTCAGCGCGGCGACGGACAAGTTCGGCTGGGCCGGTGACTGGCCGGACCCCCTCCCGCCGTTGACCGGGCCGATCCAGTGCAAGGCCGGACAGAACCAGCCGCTGTGGCTGCTCGCCTCCGTCTCCGCCTCCGCGCGCCCCGGCGTCTACCGTGGGCAGGTCACGCTCCAGGCCGGCGACACGAAGCTCATTGTGCCGCTGCGGCTCGAGGTCTATGCGTTTGCCCTGACCCCCGAGACCCATCTGCGCACCGCCTATGGCGTCAGCCCCGACTTCGGATTCCTCGGAGTGAAGACACCCGCCGCGCAGCGCGAGGTCTACGATCTGTACATGCAGAGCTGTCGTGACCATCGCATCGCCCCGTACGACCCGATGCGCTTCTATCCGCTGCAAGTGACGCTCGAGGCCCCGCGGCGCCCCTGCACCAGCGGCCGCCTCGCGCAGCGCGACGAGCAGGGGCCGGCTACGCCA
>CAZIWQ010000295.1:7207-7535 GCA_964542355.1 uncultured Armatimonadia bacterium | reverse complement strand
CTTGTAGGGGCGACTGATGTGGGTGATGGGGGCGACACCCGGCATCACCTCCAGCCCGGCGGCCAGCGCCTCGCGCAGCTCAACCGGGATCGCGCTGCCCACGCCGATGGCGGTGCGCTCGCCCCCCGGGAGGTTGAGCGGTGTCAGACCGTCGGCGCGGATGCGCTCCATGACGGCCTCGATCTGAGTGGGCGTGGCATCCGCCCTCATGGCGATCATCATCAGTCTTCACGTTCCGTTCGATGGCGGCAGTGGGGGAGTCGCGTGCGTGACTATGCCACCAGGCTGCGCTTCACTACTTTGCCGGACGGGTTGCGGGGGAGTGCCG
>CAZIWQ010000295.1:0-7197 GCA_964542355.1 uncultured Armatimonadia bacterium | reverse complement strand
AACTCGACCGTCTGGGGCACTTTGAAGCTGGCGAGGTGTGCGGCACAGTGGCGCTTGAGCTCGCGCTCGTCCGCGGCGGCCCCGGCCTGCAGCACGACCACCGCTCGCACTACCTCGCCCAGCACCGGGTGGGGCACTCCCACAACCGCCGCCTCGGCGATGGCCGGATGGCGGGTCAGCACGTTCTCGACTTCCACCGGATAGACGTTCTCGCCCGCCACGATGATCAGTTCCTTCTTGCGGCCCTGGAGGAACACGTAGCCGGCTTCATCGATCGTCGCATTGTCGCCGGTGTGCAGCCACCCGTCGCGGATGGCATCGGCGGTCGCCTCCGGCCGGTTGTAGTAGCCGCTGACGACGCTGGGGCCCTTGACCAACAGCTCGCCGACCGTACCGGGCGGCAGCGCCCGGCCCTGGTCGTCGGCGATGCGAAGCTCCAGGCCCGGGACTGGCAGGCCGATGGACTCCGGGCGGGTCAGGGCCTGGTCATCGGGGAGCACGGTGGTGACCGATGTCGTCTCCGTCAGCCCGAAGAAGTTGTGCAGCCGCACCCCGGGGAACAGCTCGCGGAGCCGCTCGATGGTCCGCACTGGCATGGGGGCGCCCGAATAGGCGATCAGGCGCAGGCTGGTCAGGTCGTGCGTTGCGACTTCCGGCGTCTGTGCGAGCAGGATCATCGTCGTCGGGACGCCGAAGAACGTGGTGGCGCGATGGCGAGCGATCAGCTCCAGGAGCTCCGCGGGCATCGTGCGCGCCGTCACCACCAGTGTCGCCCCCTGCCGGAAGGCCGTGGGCATGATCGTGTTGAGCCCCGTGACATGGAAGAGCGGCACCACCAGCACGTGCACATCGTCCGGGCGGAAGCCGTGTCCCGCAATCGTCGACTGCACGTTGAACAGCACGTTGCGGTGGGTGATCATGGCGCCCTTGGGCAGGCCGGTGGTTCCCGAAGTGTAGATGATGGCGGCCACATCGTCGGGGGCGGCCGCGACGGGCGCAGGTACTCCTCCGGGCGCGAGCAGCTCGTCCGCACTCACCAGCCCCTCGCCTGTGAACCCGACGCCGACCGTGTGAGCGACGGCCGGCAGGCCCGCCAGGGCTTCACGCGCCGTCGGCCACACGCTCGTGTGGACCACCGCCACGCGGGCCCCGGCATCCTCGAGGATGAAGCGCATCTCCTCCGCCTTCAGCCGCACGTTGATGGGCAGCGCAATGGCACCGGCACGGATGGCACCCAGGTAGCAGACGAGGGAGTGCAGGCAGTTGGGCATCAGCAGGGCAACGCGGTCGCCCGGCGCGACACTGAGCCGCGACTGCAGCGCGGCGGCGAACGCATCCACCAGAGCGCCCAGCTCGCGGTAAGTGTAGGTCTCGTCGAGGTGCACGACCGCGGTGCGGTCCGCATGTGCACACACAGCAGTGGTCCACAGCTCGGTGATCGTGTCCATGCTCTCCTCGTACGGGGCGTGGGTAGAGGGATACGTTCGCGACGGGGCCATGGTTGACCTTGTACCATGGGCTGCCGGGTGCGGTCTACAGCCCCCGCGGGGCGGAAGCGCCAGCGAACTGGCAGGACTCCCGGCGCCGACGGCGCATAGTAGACGCACCACCGCACGCCTCGGGTGGAGGAGGAATCCGTATGTCGGAGTGCGAGCGTCGCGTTCGGGGACTGGCACCGGCCTGTGCCCTGCTGCTGGCGGTCGTCCTCGGTGGCGGCTGTGGGGGTGGCGGGGGGGCGGCCAACACGGCACCTACTGCCTCGTTCACTGTCACACCGGCCACCGGCTACCGCGGGACGGCCATCGGGTTCGACGCCTCGGGCTGCACTGATCCCGAGGATGCCGGCGGGGTGCTGCAGGTTCGCTGGGACTGGGAGAACGACGGCACGTACGATACCGTGTGGTCGGTGACCAAGGCCGCGGCCCATACCTACACGACGGCGGGTACCTGGACCGTGCAGATGCAGGTGCGTGACAGCGGGGGGCTAACGGCCACTGCGACGCGGACGGTGACTGTCGCGGAGGACACCGAGGACGTGACAATCATCATCAACTGAGGGGCCCGGCGCCGTGCCCCCACACCGGTCCGATGACGCCCGCGTGGGCGCGGTGGGCCCGTCTTGCAGCGACTACGGTGCTACACCCGTAGCTAGAAGCGGCGGAAGCCCTCGCTCACCTCACCCACCTGCAGGCACGACTTGATGTCCCCCGCCGCCACGGCGGCAGCGATCACCGCCAGCGCTTCGTCGATGACACCCAGCGTCTGGTCGATGTCCGCGGCCGTGTGCATGTACGTGATGAACAGCAGCCCTCCGCGCCGGATCAGCACCCCGCGGCGCGCCGTCTCCTGTAGGAACAGGCTCCAGGCGTCGGCCTTGAGTGCGGGGTCGTCGTAGTAGAAGTCGGGGCGCGACATCGGGGCCAGGCCGACACACCACAGCGGGACGGCATGCTTGTCACCGAGGGCCTTGATGCCATCCATCAGGCGCTGGCCCTGGGTCCACATGTGCTCGTGGACGGGCGCGCGGCGGTACTCGTCGAGCGAGGCGACAACCGCCGCGAGCGACAGGCACTCCCCGCCGTAGGTGACACTGATCAGCAGGTCCGCGGCGAGCCGCATGATCTCGCGCTTGCCGCAGACGCAGCCCACCGGCATCCCGTTGGCGATCCCCTTGGCGAAGCATGCGAGGTCGGGGGTGACGCCGTAGTATTCCTGGGCGCCGCCGGGCGCCAGCCGGAAGCCGGTGACGATCTCGTCGAAGCACAGCGGCACAGCGAACTCGTCGCACAGCTCGCGCATCGCCCGGACCGCCTCGCGGGGGGCGGCGGTGCCGGAGGCGGGATCGACGAACACCCCGGCGACCTTGTCATGGTACTTCACGAGCAGGGCACGGAGGGCGTCGGTATCATCGCGCGGGAACGGCTTGACCATCGCCCGCAGGCACTCGGGGATGCCGCGGCCGGCGGGCGGCTCGACCTGCGCGGACCAGGTGTCGCCCCAGCCGCGGTAGCCGCTGTTGAGGATCAGCTCCTTGCCGGTGTAGGCGCGGACGATGCGGGCCGCGGCGCTGGTGACCTCGCTGCCCCCCTTGAGGAAGCGCACCATCTCGGCGCACGGGACCATCGCGCAGATGCGCTCGGCGGCCTCCACCTCCAGCGGGTGGAGCAGGCCGAAGATGATCCCGCGCGCGAGCTGCTCGCGCACCGCGGCATCGACGGCCGGATAGCAGTAGCCGAGCGTGATCGGCCCGAGGGCCAGGATGTAGTCGATGTAGGAGTTGCCATCGACGTCCCACACCCGGCAGCCCTCGCCGCGCTCGACGTAGATGGGGAACACTCCGGGGGCGAAGCCCTGTGGGCGCTTGCTGTTGGTCTGTGATCCACCCGGGATCAACTCGGCAGCGCGCTGGAACAGGCGCTCGGAGCTCTGCAGGTCAAGCTTGTCAGCCATCGTCATCCTCCCGTTATCTCTCAATCGGAGAAGCGTAGGTCGTAGATTGCCACCGCGGCGCGGCGGGTGCCGACGGCGATGTGCGCCGGCGCCCGGGTGAGCGGCCCCGCGTACTGCGGGTGGCCGTCCCACGCCACAGTCAGGCGGCCCGCGTGCCAGTCCAGCGTGACACGGTGCTCATTGCCGTCGTCAAACCACCCCCCCGCGGCCTCTGCGTCGTGCACGACGGTCCCGGCCGCGTCGGTGACGAGGAGCCAGGTGTAGGGCTCGATGCTGCGGTCAGGGGTGGCTCCCAGTCGATAGGTCACCGTGGCCCGCGGGTGGAGTGCGGTGTCGAGCAGGCTGATCCGGAGGGCGTTGGCGGGCGGTCCGAACAGCCCCGTGAAGCGGTAGCTCAGCTCCAGGCAGGCGCCGTGCGCCGGCAGGGCGAGGGTCGCACTCTCCGCGGCGGGGTCGTCCTGGCACAGGGCGGGCCGGCGGCGAGCACCGATGTCGGCCACGCGCGTGCGACAGAAATGGATGCGTCCGCCCCCGGGGTGTGGCCGCGTCTCGTACAGCACCGTCCCGATGATCCCGGGCGCGAGCTCGACCGCCGCGGGATATGAGCGGTCCCCCGTCGGTGGCGTGCCGCGGAACACATCGATGCTGTCTTCCACCTGCCAGGTCTCGCCATTGTCGCGCGAGAGTACCTGGCGCTCGTTGCGCCGCTCGCGGAACGAGAAGCTGCACAGCAGGTTGCCGTCGGCCAGGGCGATGAGGTCGGCGGGAGTGAACTGGGAGGGGATCGTGGTCGCCCACGGCGCCAGCCACGTGCGGCCCTCGTCGAACGAGACCGTCTGCCACAGTACCGGCTCCCAGTTGGACCGCACCAGTGCCACGATGCGCCCGTCGCGGGCCCGGGCGAGGGCACACTCATCGCCGAGGCTGCGGTTGCCGCGCGGGGTGATCAGTATCACTTCCTGCGTTCCGTGCCGGCGGTTGTAGATGACCCCGTAGGTGGCCAGGTCGTCGCCGGTGGAGTCCGAGCACGGCACCGGGAACAGCCACTCATCGGCACTCAGCTCCAGCGCCGGGCTGCGGGTATGCACGTTGTCAATGGTGGCCAGCCGGGTCGGCGCGGACCACGTGTGTCCCTCATCGGCACTGGTGACGAAGAACGCTCCGTGGTGCGCACCGTGCAGGTACTTGTCCCAGCACACGACCACGGTACCGTCGCTCATGCAGGCGATGGCCGAGTTGCGGTCATCGTGTGCGGCGGTCTCGATGACGACCTCGGGCGACGACCAGGTCACACCCAGGTCAGGCGAGCGGACCAGCATGATCCGCCCGTCGGAGGGGTCATCCCCCGCGGCGTGGGTGAAGCCCTCGCGGTAGACTACGAGCAGCTCTCCGCGCGCGGTCTGGCAGATGCCGGGGAAGGCGACATGCATGGCCGGCGAGACGACGGCGCTCGTGATGTCGGTGTTGGGGGCGGGCCGGGACAGCTCGCGCACACACCAGGCGCCGCCACCGTAGCACACCGCGCCCGGGGGGAGTGCGGAGGGGGTGAGCCGGAGGTCGAGGTCAGTCATGCCAGTCTCCTTCACGGTTCGGCCGGGTCTCTAGGTGAGGCCATGCCCGCGCTCGGGCGGGACCACGGCGATGTCGGTGGTCCAGGTGCTGGAATGCCAGCTTGTGCGCTCCACATTGCGGACCCCGAAGCTGAACTCCATGTCATCGCCATAGCGCACGAGCTTGACGAGCACCTTGTTGAGGCCCTTCTTCAGCTTCACGATCTTGCAGTTGTCAAACGGCATGTAGGGGTGGGCCTCGTCATCGCTCAACTCCAGCGTTCCGTTGAGCCAGAGCTTGAAGCTCCCGCTGTTACCGATGATGAACCAACTCTCGCGGGCCTGCGGTGACTGGATATACTGGAGCAGATAGACGGCGAGCGGCCCCTGGCACTGGAACAGGTCGGAGGTGGCAAAGCGGTCCTGCGGGGTGGCGAACACGAACTGACTGTGGTAGGGGATGCTCTCGCCCCAGACCGGCAACTCCGGTGTGATCGCAGCTTCGGGCAGGTACTCGGTGTCGAACCCGACCTTGTTGGTGAAGCCGCTCTTGCTCTCCCAGAACGGGCCAAACACCCGCCACAGCCACGAGCCGCCGAGGCCGAACTCCTGGCGCTCGACGACCGCGCCGTCCACAAGCAGCTCGGCGGCACAGATATTGGTCAGGGGCAGGGCCTTGACGTCGCCGCGGCACATCACCGTCAGGTCCGCCATCGCGACGTCCATCCCCGGCACCCGCAGCTCGTGTTGGTTGACGGGGACGATCAGGTGACGCGGCGGCCTGACCTTGACAGTGGCCCGGACATCGCGCTGGGTGGCATTCACGACCAGGATCTGGACCGGGGTCTCGTCGCGCGGGGTCAGCCCCGGCCCCTCCGGGTACTCCACCTGCAGACGGAGCGGTGCCGGTGGCGCGACGGTGCGCGGCTCGGCCTGGCGCGGGGCGTCCACGATCGTGACACCGGTCTGCCGGACCTGGGAGATCGTGACCCCCATCGCGCAGGTGTCTGCGGTCAGATCGCTGATCTTGTTGGTCGGCCGCGCATAGTCGATGCCCAGCGAGAACCGGTCTTGCAGCGGCGCCTTCCACTTGTCCGGGATGGCCGCCGCCCCGTGCATGATCCCGATGATCGCTCCGGCCGTCGCGCAGGAGCAGTCGGTGTCATAGCCGCAGTTGGCCGCGGTGAGGATGACCTTCCCAAAGTCGTCCCCGCCCTCGAGCAAAGCGAGGAGAGTGAACCCGATGTTCTGCACCGCCGAGGTCATGTCGGGGGAGCCGTAACGCGACAGGATGCGCATGCGGACCGCCTTCCAGTCGCGGTCCCGCTCATACCAGCGCCACGTGTTCTCGAGACACTCGCGCAGGCGGCTCTCGTCGGCGAGACCGGCCAGCCCGGCCTCGAGCACAGCGCCCATGTCGGTCTCGAAGAACGCCACGGCCTCCATTGTCGCGAAGAACTGCTCGGCCTCCACCGAGGCGTCGGCGTGGTCGAGCGTCCCGTCGAGCCACGCGTACTCGCGCGCCAGCGCCGGCGCTCCCGGACACACGAACGCCCAGATCTCCGAGCGGATCGGGCAGCCCATGCTCTCCTTGTAGAACTCGTTGTTGAACCACCCCGCGGTCGGGGGATAGATCTTGCGGGCGAAGTTCTTCATCCCGTAGCCGTACTCGCAGAATGGGTACCAGATGTGATCCAGCCACTCGTGCGCCAGGTCGCGACCGGTGAACCACGGACCGTACTCCTCCAGCGCATGCAGCCACACGACCTGGAAGTCAGCATCATCATTGGGTGCCGAGATGTCGGGCAGCTCCTGATAGTAGGTGAGGGCAAGCGTGTCCTTGATGCCCTCGACCGGCCCCCCGATCGTGCCTCCGATGAACTTGCCGTACCACCCGCCGAGTACCTTGTCATAGTAGGTGGGGTAATCGATGGTGATGGGCATGACCAAGCCTCCTGGCCCCGTGCGACAGGCAGACTGCGACCGACAGGCCGACGATTCCCCGCGTGTCGGCGCCGGACCTCCTGCGGCGGCTCGGCCGTCGTCGTTGTCGTTCCCTGGGACCGCGATCCCGCAGGGCGGGATCGCGCCGTTTGCCGTCCGTCGTGCCGGCCTCACCCCCCGACCCCGCGGACGCTCCACGCGCTCCGCGCCTGCGTCCGCCAAGCCTCTCCGTCCCGGAGAGGGGGTGTCAGTA
>CAZIWQ010000294.1:0-7543 GCA_964542355.1 uncultured Armatimonadia bacterium | reverse complement strand
GTTCGTCGGTGCGGGTGATCGGGCAGTCGTGGATCGGCTCTTTCGCGCTTCCCGGTATCCGTTCCTGCGCAGCATCTGGATGGGACCGATGGGCCCATCCGGCCGTCACGGTGCGAAGCACGTCCGGAGGAGCGACGCGATCCTGCCTTGCGGGACAGCCCCGGGCGCCTGCCCATAGGCGCTGAGATAAGCGAAGACGCGGGTCCACGGCAGTCCCACCAAGGGACTCGCACCCGTCAATGAACTGGCGCCCCGCTGGACGGCTCCGCTTACTGACGTGCGCGGCTCGGATGGTGGTTCGCGTGAGGGGGTCTGCGCACCTGGAGGTGAGGCGCCCGACTTCGCCCGGCCGTTCCCACACCCCTAACCCCACATCCCACGCCTCTGCCGTCTCCCCGCCGTTCCCACACCCCGCACCCCACATCCCTCGCCCCTGCCTCAAGAGGTGCCCCCGAGCAGCCCGGGAAATCCCCCAGCACTTGCCACGCAGACAAACCCGAGGTGCCCTCCCATGCGCGTTCACTACCTGCTGCCTGCCCTCGCCCTGCTCCTGACCAGTGCGTCGCTATCTTCGGCCGCCGAGGTCGCGCTCTTCTACAGCACCTACCAGGAGAAGCAGTTCGCCTACATGCCCGGCGAGTATGCCGGCCAGTTCAACTCGGCCGGGGCGTGCCTCAAGGCCGCCGGCTTTCCCTGGGATCGCGTCGATAGTGCCCGGGTCGAGGCCGGTGCGTTGCTCACCGGCGGCTGGAAGGTCCTCGTCATCACCTACACCTCCGTCATGAGCCCGGCCGAGGCGGCGGCTATCGAGAAGTTCACGCGCCAGGGCGGCAAGCTATTTGTCATCTACGCCGGCCTGAGCACTCCCTGGACAGCGGACGGCCCCGGGAAGCCCGGCCGCGGGCTGCTCGCCGATGTCATGGGGATGGAGACCGCCGGCACCCTCGACAGCCGCCGCTGCATGCGCCTCACCGCCCCCGACAGCCCGCTCCTGGCGCTGCTGCCGCCCTATGTGTACAACCCGCATGGCTACGTGGTCGCCATGAAGCCGCTGGCCGGGACCAAGGTGCTCGCCACCTGGGGCGTGGATGAAGAGGCCCCCGCGGGCCCCGGGGATGGTGCCCTCCTCGTCTCCCCCACAACGGTCTACTTCTCCGGCTTCCTGTGGCGGATGGCCGAGGCGCGGGTCATCGTCAGCAACGCCCTGTGTCACCTGCTCGGCCGGGCCAACGCCGCGGCCACGGTCGTCTGGACCCGCGCGCGGGAAGCGGCCCCGATCCCCGGCGCCCTCAGCCTGCCCTACCAGGCCACCGCCCGGGCCGATGTCGATGCCATCGCCTGGTCGCTCGCCGAGGTGACCGACGGCTTCGCCCGGCCCACCTGTGCCGTGGTGTATCCGGTGTCGGCGCTCGATGTCTTCCCCTGTGCCAAGCGCCTCGCGCTGGCCCTGCGCTGTCCCCTCGTGCCCGATCGCGCAGTCCTCCGTGACGCCCTCGAGCCGCGCTACGACCTGATCCTGGTGGGGCGCCTCAGTGCCAATCACTGTGAGAACCCCGTGGGCAACCCCCTCCTGGGCATCCGCGATGTACTCAAGGAGTACGTCGGCACCCCCGAGAAGGCGGTGATCCGGCTGGTGCCCACCGCCGCGCGCCCCGGCGCCCGCCGCCTGCTGCTAGTGGCCGGGGGCAATCAGCAGAGCCTGGAGCGTGCCGAGGTGATCCTCCGCCAGGAGGGCCTGACACCGCGCGCGGGGACGACCACCGCCCCGCCCTCGGTGCGGCTCTGGCAGCCGGCCAACCCGTGGGGCAACCTCGTCTATCCCTGGTCGCGCGCGGGCGAGCCCATCTCCGACCTCCGCCTGCCCGCGGCGATCAGCCAGCAGGCCCGTGGCCAGTTCGTGGTGACCACGTCGGCTACGGCGGAGCCCGCCGAGCTCGACCTCGCCCTCTCGCCCCTCACCGGGCCAACCGGCACCTTCCCCGCCGAGCAGGTTAAGCTGCTGCTCACGCGGTCAGTCAAGTCCAATGTCACCGGCATCGATGAGCCCCACCCGCTGGTCCCCGGCCGCCACTTCGCGCTCGACCCGGCTGCCCACCAGCAGGTCTGGCTCATCGCCGACTGCACCGGCGCCAAGCCCGGGGTCTACACCGGCAACCTGAGCCTCAGCGTGGGCCCCGACGGCGCTCAGCGGCCCGCCGCGAGCCTGCGCGTCACCCTCGACATCGCCCCGATCACGCTGGCCCCGGGCAACAGCCACCGCAAGCTAACCTGCGTGTGGGACTACGCCATCGGCGGCCATCTGCACGGCCCGCGTCTGAGCCAGGTTCCCGGGCGCCCCCTCGCGCCCGACGCACGCACCTCCCTGCGCTGGAACCAGCACTACGAGCAGCACTTCCGCGATTACTGGCGCGCGTACGTCGACGACCTCGCGACCCACGGCGTCAACGTCATGTTCCTGTCGCCGACCATGGTCCTCCCGCAGTTCCAGCTCGACGGCCGGCAGATCGATGAGGCATGGCTGAAGCCGCTGGTCGCGCACGCCCGCCGGCGCGGGTTCCGCCTGTTCATCTTCACGCAGATTCTGGGCCAGGGCTGCTACTACCCCGACAGCGACGTCATCGCCGGCCCGGATGTGCCGTATGGCACCCCGGCGTGGGACGAGGCCTACTGCCGCATCCTGCGCGCGTATCTCGACTTCACGCGCAAGCAGGGCCTCGCATACTCCCAGTGGGCGCTGTACCCCTTCGACGAGCCCCATGACCGCAAGAACGCGGCGCTGATCAACCATGTCGCCGAGTTGGCACAGCGTGTCGATCCCCACATCCAGATCTGGGCGGACCCGATGCGCTCGGCGGAGACGGACCTGGATACCCTGAGCTTCTGGAAGTCGCTGGAGAAGTCGGTGGACATCTGGTGGCCCGCAGACAGCTATCTCGCTCCCGGCACCGACACCCTCAAGTATCTCCAGGGCCTGGGCAAGCCGTTCGGTATCTACCGCTGCGGCGCCTACAACACGAAGAACCGGCCCGGCATACGCCCGGATACCTACTATCGTCTCTTTGGCTGGCAGGTGGTGCAGCGGCAGGCAAGCGGGATGGGGTTCTGGACCTGGTGCGCCTGGCTGGGGGATTCGTGGGATGACGAGGACATGAAGCGCCGCGATGGCGATGGTGCCGTCATCTACGAGGGGCCCACCGGCCCGATCACAACCCTGGACTGGGAAGCGTGGGGCGAGGGCCTCGATGACTACAAGTATGTCGAGGCGCTGGAGGACCGCCTCAAGGCCCACGCGCCGGCCGATGCGCAACTTCGTGCGCAGGCGGAGACAGTGCTCCGGGAGGCGGTGGCTAGCTCGATCAAGGACATCGCGCAGGCCGACGCCCAGCGCGCGCGCATCCGCGAGATGATTCTCAAGCTGTAGGCAGCGCAGCATGAGGCGGACGACGGGGATGGTCGTGGTAGGAGCGGTCCCCTGACCGCGATGGGGCGCTGCCGACCGATCGGTACGCGCAGGGCATGCGGCCCCTACCCAAACCACGCTGCTCGCGTGCTGTTGCCGTGCGCCGGCGCGTTTGCCCTCCGCCGCGCCATCGCGCTCGGGGGAGCGCTCCTACCACGGCGACGGCACACGGCACGGTCCCGCCCTGCGGGATCGCCGTCCCGATGAACGAACACAGGCTGAGCGCCCACTCGATGCGACGAGGGTGGGCGCGGCGCTCACGGCTCAGGCAGCCCCTCGAGCTGCTCAAGGGCTCTGAGCAACGCCGTTGCCCGGTACTGCCGCCCCTTCCTGCGGCCGGTCACTTCCTCCAACAAGCCCATCGCCACCAGCCGTCCGATGGCCTTCCCCGCCGTCGGGGCTGTCACCTCGAGCTGCCGCGCCACCCGCTGCGCGCTCGTATAGGGATTGTCGAAGAGGCAGTCGAGCAGGCGGAACAGGTACCCCGGAGCGTTCTCCGCCTGCAGCCGTGCCTGCCATTCGTTGCGCAGGCTCAGCAGCGCCCTTGCCGTCGTCAGCGCTCGTGAGGACTGGACCTCCACCCCACGGAGGAAGAACGTGACCCAGCCTGACCAATCGCCGGCCTCGCTGATCGCCCGCAGGCGGCGGTAGTACTCATCCCGATGCTGCTCGAAGAAGGCGCTCAAGAGCAGCACCGGCCGGGAGAGATGGCCCATCGCAATGAGCGCCAGGCTCACGAGCAGGCGCCCCAGGCGACCGTTGCCGTCGCGGAAGGGGTGGATCATCTCGAACTGGGCGTGCAGGAAGGCGCATTGGATCAGACACGCGCCCGCGTCTCTCTCGGTCCCCGCGACGCAGGCTCGCACGTAACCCTCCCACTCCTGCATCAACGCCGGTACCTCCTGCCAGGGCGGCGGGATGTATGAGGCATACTCGATGGATCTCCTGCCGGAACCGACCCAGACCGTCACCTCGCGGAAGCGACCCGGCGACCGGTCGTGGCCGCGCACACCTGCGAGCAGCTCCCGGTGCAGGTCAGCGACGAGCTCCAGGTTGAGGCTGCCGCTACTCTCGCGAATGCGCCTGACACCCTTCCCGAGCGACGCAAGGTAGTTCAGCACCTCCCGCGTGTCCGCGTCAGGCTCACCGGCGCCGGTCGCCTCGGCACGGAACACATCCTCCGCCGTGCTCTGCGTCCCCTCGATGCGCGAACTGAGTACGGCTTCCACCCGGAGCAGGGGCTCGACGAAGAGCTCGGGCGTCGGCACGAAATCGGCGATGCTCGCGATCCCGCCGAGGGCATAGTCGGCGCGGGAAACGGACGACAAGAGCCCGACGTCGTAGTCGATGAACGGAGGCAGCCCGTTGGGGACGAAGGCCTGGCGGGCATCGTAGGGAGGCGGCAAGGGCACCAAACGTCCGGAAGCTCGTGCCATGTCAGGTAGTCCTGCGAGCGGCAGTTGATGAACGAGCGTTTCGTACGCGATCCTGATAGTAAACGGAACGACGCTTTCGTTTAGTATATATCGCGCGTGGGCAACAGAGCAAGGGGGGACGGGGACGGGGACGGCGGGAGCACAGGAACGTGGGAGCGTGGGAAACGGCGAACGACGCGGCAACGACGACGGCAGAGGACAGGATGGACAGGAGGACGGCACGGCGGGAGCACAGGAGCGTAGGAACGTGGGAGCGTAGGAAACGGCGAACGACGCGGCAACGGCAGAGGACAGGATGGACAGGAGAACGGCAGGAATGTGGGGTGTGGGAACGGCACGGGGCATTGGCCCGTTCGTGGGGCCATGTTGCGAGCCGTTCCTGGGAGCGCGGGCGTCTCGCCCGCAGCCGTTGCCCGTCGCCGTTCTGAAGGGCGCGGGCCTGTACCGCGCCGGGGCGGCGCGTGCCAGACGCCGCGCACACCGCAACCGCCCCCGCCTCGATCACGGTGTTCGCCGCTGTTGGTGTGTGCCGGTGCGCACGGCTACCGCCTCACCGGCGGCGCACAGGTCGCCGCCCTAGAACGGCGGATGGCACGGGCTACTGCGGGCCGTAGACCGCGAAGTCCCATAGCGAGTAACCATACTGGGTGCCCCGCTGGCGGCCCGTCAGCCGCACGTACCGGGCCGCGGTGGCGTCGAAGGTGACGCTCTCCTCATCCCCCTGCCCACTCTCCGTCGCATAGACCTCCTTCCAGCTCTCACCATCGAGGGAGACCGCCAGCGCGTATGAGGTCGCATAGGCCGCCTCCCAGCGCAGCACCACGCGGTTCACCTTCCCCACCTCCCCCAGGTCCACGGTCAGCGACTGCGGATCGCTGAACTGCGAGGACCAGCGCGTCGACAGGCTGTCATCTACGGCCGCAGCACCGGGGGTGTCTTCCTTCTCCACCGAGGACACACGCACGGCGCGCTTCAGGGCCAGGTTCCTCCCCCATGATGGCTCCGCAGCCTCTGCCATCCACGTGCCGATGTTCGCCACCGGCTCCCGCATCGTCTCGGCCAGCACGACATTGCCGCGGAGGCGGATGTCACGCGACGAGGCTCCCACCTGCAGCTCGTAGGTCCCCGCATCCGACCGCCACTGTCTCCCCGGGACATCGCAGTGGGCGAGAGCGGCCGCGTCGAGTCGCATGCTGACGGTCTTCGCCTCACCGGGCCGGAGCGCTACGCGGGTGAAGCCCTTCAGCTCGCGGACCGCCTTCTCGACCTGCGGCGCGGGGTCGTGGACGTAGAGCTGCACGACCTCCTCCCCACTCCGCCGGCCCGTGTTGCGAACGGTGAGGCTCACCATCACGGGGCGGCCCGGCTCGACCCGGGAGGGCGCGATCCTGAGATCGCTGTACTCGAAGGTGGTGTACGACAGCCCGTGGCCGAAGGGGAACAGGGGCTCCAGGCCCTGCTTGTCGAAGTGGCGATAGCCCACGAAGATACCCTCCGCGTAGTCCACAATGCCCCCGCCGCCCGGGTAGTTGCCGAAGTCAGGATAGTCCTCCCGGCGCATGGCGAGGGTGTCGGGGAGCTTGCCGGAGGGGTTGACATCCCCAAACAGCACGTCGGTGACGGCATTGCCGCCGCCCTCCCCCAGGTACCAGGCTTCGAGCACCGCGGGGACCAGCGGCGACCAGTCGCGCATCATGACGGGAGTACCATTCGTGAGCACGACGATGGTGCGGGGATTGGCGGCGGCCACGGCGCGGATGAGGGCGCCCTGGTTGCCCGGCAGCTCGAGGCTGGTGCGATCGCGGCCCTCGCTCTCCTGGTCGGCGTTCAGGCCCGCCAGCACGACTGCGACATCGGCCGCTTGCGCGACCTTCGCGGCACGGGCGATCTCCGGGTCGACATCCGTCCCCGGTCCTGGTGCGAGCATCCCCACAACCACCCCGGCATCGCCCGTGTTCTCGTAGAACTCCACCTTGATCTCATAGGCCCGCCCGGCCTCGAGCGCGACCCTCGCCGTGGCCGACGCCATGGCGTGATCGTGCCATGTCTCCGCAATCTGCCGACCGTCAAGGAACAGGCGCGAGCCGTCGTCGCTGGTGAGGCCCAGCCGGTACTCGCCGGTGATGACGGGCGTGAGCGTGCCGGTCCAGCGGGCGGAGAAGTGATCGGCGGGGAGGGCGGCCGCGGGGGCGGCGCCGCCCCACCAGAAGCCCGCTGCCGCATCGGTGCGCACTAATGCCGGCGCGCCCTGCAGGGACTGGTTGGCGAAGTACTCGCCCTTGAGGCCGTGCTCGCCTGGCTTGCCACCGGCGGGCGTCAGCAGCGCCGAGGGGATCGCGGGGAGGGCGTCGTCGCCGAGGTCGGACCCCCGCGCATAGCTGACCACCACCCCCTCACCGACCCGCCTCTTGATGGCGGCGAGGGCGTGGACGTTGCTGCGGGAGTCGACGTAGCCACTGCCGCCCATGCCCAGACGGTTCTCCGCGGCGTTCGGGCCGATGACCGCGATGGACCGCAGCGCCCCGGCATACAGCGGGAGCAGGTTGTCCTCGTTCTTGAGCAAGACGATAGCCCGCCCGCCGGCTTCCCTTACCCCTGTTTTCCGCACATATTGGATGGCGAGGGTGCGGTGGGTGCTGGCGACGGT
>CAZIWQ010000293.1:225-7576 GCA_964542355.1 uncultured Armatimonadia bacterium | reverse complement strand
CGACAGTGTCGGGCGGCCCGGCGTCGCTCAGCGGCTCTCGAGGCGGACCGCCCACAGCTCACGCGGAGCCCGGTAGGACCAGACCCGCTCCATCAGCGCATTGGCATCGTCAGCGGAGGCGGCCCCGGTCATGTAGTGCACGCCTCCCGGTACGCTGTTCGTCTCCAGCCGTTCGCCAACTCGTCCGCGTGACTGCGCGTCAGCTCTCCCAGGCCGCTTGCCACAGGTTCCGGCTCTCAGCGCGGGTCGCCCACACCTCGGCCGGCTTCTTCCCGTGCATCCCCGGACAGACCTCGATCGTGGATATGCCGTCGAACCCCGCCGCCCGCAGCGCCTGCGCGGCAGCCACGTAGTTCAGTGTCCCTGACCCGAGCGGCATGTGCACGTCCCGGTCACCCGGGTTGTCATGCACATGCACCTCGATGACGGGTGCCGGTAGCCGTGCGATGTTCTCCGCCACGCTGAGACGCCCGAAGTACTCGGAGTCGTGCCGGCGCAGGTTCAGGTGCCCGATATCCACCAGCATCCCCCAGCGGGGGTTCTCGCACACGGGCTGCAGGTCGGCGGCGAACTCGGACAGCGCCACGGGATCGATGGGGAAGTCCTCGATCCCATAGCGCACCCCGACGTCGGCGCCCAGCCGCTCGACCATCATGAGCGTCGGCACCATCCCCGCGGCGTCCCAGCGCCTCCCGGTGGGGGCGGCGACCATGGTGCCGTCGAAGGTCACCGCGTGGAAACGGGCGCCGAGGCGGTCGAGCAGGCCCTGCATCAGGTCGGCGGTGAAGTTCGCCGCCGCGGCGTGCACGGTCACGGGCATCTCGTGCTCGTCGAGCAGGCCAGTCAGCTCGGCCAACTCGCCTGCCGCCAGCCCCAGGATCTGCGGGGGCTGAACCGAGATGGCCTCGAAGCCCTCCGTCACGAGCTCCGCCACGAAGCTCGTCAGCGACCGTGGCGGCTCCAGCCAGTTCCAGACGGCGACACCGTACTTCACTGTGGCTCAGCTCCGGTTGCGGGTGATGGTCCCGTTGTCGAACATCCACTGCACCGTCTGCGGCACCGAGTCCTCGGGCTCGAACTGGGCGACATACCCGAGCTGTTCCCGCGCCTTGCGCAAGTCGAAGCACATGTGCTCGCACAGGAACAGGAGCCCGCCACGGCTGATCTGCTTGCCGGCCTCGTAGCGGGCCCACAGCGCCTCCAGCGGGAGGTGCTCCACCACCGGCGCGCGCCCCAGCGCGTCGCCGAGCAGCGCGGCATAGCGGTTGAGCGTGATCGCATGGGTGCAACTGATGTTGAAGTCGCCGGCGACGTGGGGATGGTCGAGCGCCAGCACGAACGAGCGCGCCATGTCGTCGGCATGGACGATCTGCAGGAGCGAGTTGCCGGCGTCGGGGATCTCGACGACCTCCCCGTCGATGATGCGCTGGAAGTACGCCGGGTCGCGCCCGCCCCACAGGTCCAGCGGGACGTTCCCCGGCCCGCCGACATTGGTCGGGCGCAGGATGACCAGCGGCAGGCCATACTCGGCGCACAGACGCGCGGCCTCGCGGTCCGCGGCGACCTTGCCCTCGAAGCCGCCGAACTCCGGCGGCGGGTTCTGTGGGCAGGTCTCATCGCCCGGCACACGCGGCAAGGGGGCGAAGACGCCCGTTGAGCCGCACTGCAGGTAGCGGCCGATCTGGCCATGCAGGGGTTCGAGGACCGCCTGCGGGCCGGCGACGCTCCCGGCGATCATCTGAATGGCGGCGTCGAAGGTGCGACTCCCGACGGCCGCGGCCAGCGCGCCCGCCTGGTAGATGTCGGCTTGCACACGCTCGGCCGCAGCCGGCAGTTGCTCATTGCGGTGCCCGCGGTTGACGACCGTCACCTGATCGCCGCGCTCCACAAGCCGCTTGACCAGGTACGGCCCGATGTGGTTGGTGCCACCGATGATGAGAATGCGCATGGGTCTTGTTGCTCCTTTCACTGTGCCGTGCGGCGAGCTGTTCTTCGCTGCCGCGGTCAGGCCGACCTCCGGGGGACGCGTCAGCGTCCGCCGCAGCGGCGAGAGACCGGGGCCCTTCTCGCCACGCGGGTAGGATCGCCGAGCCGGATGGCGAAGTGAGCAGTACCGCAACATCGCTGCGCTGGCCTGAAGCTGCGCCGCGGCGGTGTGCGAGGCCCGAGTTCGAGGTGGGGGGCGTTGCTATGGAGCCAGACAGCCTCTCGCAGGGGCGAGAGTTTGTCCGTCAGGCGCGCGCGACGGGCTCTCCCGACATGGAGATCGCCCGTGCGCTCATGGAACAGGGGTGGAGCGCGGCGGCCCTCCGCGCACTATCCTACACCCTTGCCGTCCCGCTCGTGGTTCCGTGGGCTGCGCTGTACTCCGCAGCAGGAGCAGCTCCGCCGCAGCCGCCTCCGGTGCCGCCGCCCCCTGATGGCTCGGCGCCCCCTGGTGTGCCCCCGTCCGTCGCCCAGGCCCCGCCCCTGCCGCCGCCGCCCGCCCCGCCGCGCCCTCGCCGCGACCTGGAGATCGCCATCGGCGCCACGTGGCTGACCCGGATCGGCATGGTCGCCGTGCTGCTGGCGGTCGGGTTCCTGCTGAAGCATGCCTTCAGTGAGGGGTGGATCACCGAGCGAATACTGGTCGCCGTGGGCATCGTGGCGGGTGTCGCGATCCTCGCCGGCGGTGAGTATGCGCACCAGCAGGGCTACGTGTCCCAGAGCCAGGCTCTGACCGGGGGCGGAGCGGCGGTGCTCTACCTGACCCTGTGGGCGGGACAGCATCTCTACGGGCTGCTCGGATCGGCGACCACCTTCCCGATGATGGCCGTCGTGACCGTCGTTGCCGCCGCGCAGGCGATCCGGCACGAGTCGGAGACGGTGGCGACCTTCGCGTGGGTCACGGGCTACGCGGTGCCGCTCTTGATTGGTGGCGGGGCGGGCGGCGCCGCGGATTCCGGAGGCCCCGGCCCGCTGTTTGCTTACCTATCCTTGCTCAGCGTCGCCGTGGTCGTGGTGACCCAGAGGTACCTGTGGCCGACGTTCACCGGGCTGGCACTGCTCGGGGCGTACACCAGCGGCGTCTACATCTCCCGCGTCAGCGGCGGGGCGTTGGGGTGGACCCTGACGTACCTGATGCTCGTGACTGCCGGGATGCTATGGGTCTCCGTCAGCCGCCAGGGGCGCAGGGGGGAGAGCTTCGGCGCCGTGGGAGCGGCCGCGGGCTACTTCGTGACCGGCGTGGTCTTGATGTCCGAGACCAGTGGCTCACCCTTCATCCCGTACCTGTACCTGCTCGCGCTGTCGGGATCGGCCCTCTGGCTGGGACACACGCAGGACTGGCGCGGCATGAGGTGGGTCGGCGCGCTGGGCTCGTTTGTCGGGTTCCTCCTGCTTCTCCCCGTGATCCGCCGGGCCGGCATTGCCGGTATGGGGGACTGGATGCTGCTCTACGCCGCCATGTGCGTGGCGGGAACGCTGGCAGTGTCGGGGGGGCGGGAAGCCGACGCTGAGCCGCTGGCCCTCGCCGCCGTCGGCACGGCATACGCGGCCGTCTTCACCCTCGTCCGTCTCGCCCCGGTGGGGGCCGCCTCCGGGGGCGCCTGCTTCGCCTTTCTCACGCTGCTTGCCGGCGGGGTGGTGTTCATTGCGCTGCACTTCCCATGGAAGCACTTCTCAGCCCTCGGGCTTGCCGCGGCGTTCCTCGCCACCGGCCTGCTGTCGGTCGATGTCGTAGGAGGGAGGATCGTCGATTTCCCCCTGATCTACCTGGCCCTGATCGGCCCCGCCGCACTCCTGACGAGTGTGCACCGCGACAGTCGGGCCCTGGGCACCATCTCGGTACTGGGGATCTATGCGGGGCTCATGCTGTCGACGATGATCGGCTCTGCGGCGCCGGAGCTTGCCGTTCCCGGCTGTCTCGTCCTGGCGGCAGTGGGGTGTCTCTCCGCCATCGAGCGCCGGGCGTGGTATGGCCTCGAGTGGGCGGCGCTGGCGGGTACCTGGGCGGCGTATCTCCTGTGGCGCACCACCGGTGGACGCTGGGATGCTGACCCGGAGAACCTGGGGTTCACAGCGCTGTACTTCATCGTCTTCATCGCTGCGGCGTGGCTGCGACAGGGTGTGCTCAGCACGAGTGCCGGCGTCGCTGACGCGGTGCTGGCCTGCGCCAATGCCGGCGCCTTCTTCTGGATGGGGTGCCATGATGTGCGCCAGGTCGAAGCCGCAGGGCCGCTCGCGGTGGCACTCGCAGTCCTGTACGCCGTCGTTGGTGTCACGGCCGTCAGGCGGCGGCCGGAGCAGACCGGTCTTGGGCCGGTCCACATCGGTCTGGCCATCGTCTTCATCACCGCCGCGATCGCGCTGCTAGCCCACGGCTACCAGATGACGGTCCTGTGGGCTGTCGAGGTCGTCGTGCTGATGGGCCTGGGGTGCCAGTTCCGCTCCCGGGCGTTGAGAGATGCGGCACTGGTCGTGCTCATCCTGCCGCTCGTGCGAGCCATCGTCATCGACAGCCAGATTGCCCAACAGGGGTACCAGTGGCTGCTGAACAGCCGCGCTGAGTCGATGCTCGCCGTCGTCGCGGCCATGTACGTTTGCGGGTACCTCTACGCGCGGATGGGCGACGATGTCGACGAGCGGGAGGCACAGAGCAGTGTGGGCCTGGTGGCTCTGGCCACCGTGCTGCTCTGGTGGGTCGTCAGTGGGGAGACGTGGTCGTTCGTCGGGTGGCAGCTCGGGCTCGGCCGCTCAGCCCAGCATTTCGCCCTCTCCGGCGTGTGGGTTGTCTTCTCCGTCGCGCTGATGGCGGCGGGGATCGTGTACCACAGTGCGGGGTTCCGCTGGGCATCGCTCGGGCTGCTCGCCGTCACGACCCTGAAGATCCTCGCGGGAGATCCACCACTGTTCGGGGCGACATACGTCCCACTACTGAATGCCCACGCCACCCCCCTGCTCGCGATTGCGCTGATCGCCTTTGCCGCCGCGGCCTGGTACGCGAGATCACCAGAGGCAGACGAGGCCGAGCGTCAGGCCGGGACGACACTGCTCGTCGTCGGGACCGGCCTGCTGCTGTGGGTCTACAGCACAGAAGCGTGGCTCGCCATCGGGTGGTGCTCTCCCTACGGGCTTGCCACGCAGCAGGCCGCACTCTCCGGGGGGTGGCTGGTCTTCGGCGCCGTGATGCTCTGGATGGGGATGCGGCGATCCAGCCTCGCCATGCGGGCCACCGGCCTGACGGTCCTGGCCATCGTGGCCGGCAAGGTCCTCGCGATCGACCCGGCCCTGACCGCCACGACCTACGTGCCGTTGGCGAACTACCATGCTCTCCCGCTGCTGGTCATCGGCGGGATCCTGTTTGCCGCCTCGGGCTGGTACGGGCAGACTACTGGCTGCGTCGATGATGAGGAAGCGGCAGTCGCTAACGCGATCCCGTACGCCGGCGGGCTGCTGCTGTTGTGGGTTCTGAGCACGGAGGCCTGGTACTTCGCCGACTGGGGCCTGCACGCCGGGCGGGATGCCCAGCAGTATGCCCTCTCGATGGTGTGGGCGGTGTACGGAGCCATCCTTGTCACCATCGGCCTGGTGAGGAGCAACCCGCCGCTGCGGTGGATGGCGATCATCCTGTTGGGGATGACGGTGCTGAAGGTCTTCTTCCTCGACTTGCGTGAGCTGGAGATGTTCTACCGGATCCTGGTGCTGCTAGGCCTGGGCATTGTGCTGATCGCGGTCGGCTTCGCATACCAGCGCCTCGTGCGCCAACAGGACGAATGACCGGCGGCCGGGCCGCTGGGCTGCCCGTCAGACGGAGGTGTCCGCAGATGGTGAAGCAATCGCGCACCGTGTTCGTGCTCCTCGTGCTGGTCGCTGCCACGGCGGCCGCCGTGCAGCCGATCGGCGCTGCACCGGCCAAGGCTGCGGCCGAGGTGAAGGTTGTCGGCTGCCGCGCCGAGTGGGACCGGCCCACCGACGTCCTGATGCACACCCCGGGTGACGAGCTGTTCGCCGGGGTCATCCACCCCGAGGCCGCTCTGTTCGAGCGCGCCTTCGACGTCGCGGGCGCTGCGGCCGAGCACCGGGCCTACATCAAGCTGCTCCGCAAGCATGGCGCGCGGGTCTACACCGTCGTCGGCACGCTGCTGGCCGGGACGATGGACGCCCGCGGACGGGCGGTCCCCGGGCCGGCGCTGGACGCCCTGCGGCAGTTCGCCGGCGAGTTCCTCACGGTGGACGCCTCGGCACTCGGGACGCAAGCCCAGGCGGAGCAAACCGCCTACACACAGACCTCCCTGGCGCGGCTGCACCCGCGAGAGCTGGTGAGCATCATCGTGCAATGCCCCACCGTGCGCCTGCGGCCGAGCCTGGTGCCGAACACGAGGTATGTCGCGTCCTACGAGATCGCACCGCTGATGAACCTGTACTTCTGCCGGGACCAGCAGATCACCACCGCCCGGGGTGTGGTCATCGGGCGCATGAACTCGGAGCAGAGGCGGGTCGAGACGAAGGTCATGGGCTTCGTGTTACGCAAGCTGGGCGTCCAGCCGATCTACGAGGTGACGGGTGAGGGGCGACTGGAGGGTGGCGACTTCCTGCCGTGCGGGGACACTGCCCTGATCGGCCAGGGCTTGCGCACCAACGCCGAAGGCGTGCGGCAGTTGCTGGAGCAGTGCGTGTTCGGGGTGCCGCGAGTCGCCGTCGTGAAAGACCCCTGGCAGAACCAGGACCAGATGCACCTGGACACCTACTTCAACCTCCTCGACGCTACGCGGGCTGTGCTCGTCGAGGAGCGGATGGATGTACGCGACCGCTCGGGCGCGATCGTCAAGCCCGCGCGGCCCGACCGGCGCTGCACCGTTGATGTGTATTCCCTGGAAGGCGGGAAGTACCGCCGCACTGCTGCGGACGTGGACTTCCAGGGCTTCCTGGAACGGGAGTTGGGGCTTCGCCTGATCCCGGTGTCAGCGGCCGATCAACTCAAGTACGCGATCAACTTCCTGTGCGTCGGGAGGGGCCGTATCCTGGGCGTGGCCGGGGCCTCGCAGCAATACCTCGCCAGTCTCAAAGGCACCCAGGCGACCTGGATGGACTTCGCGAACCTGACGGGAGGCTACGGGGCTGCTCACTGCTGCACCCAGGTGCTCCACCGCGAGCCCTCCACCGGCGCGCGGCAGTGACGGAGCCAAAGCTCCGAGCCCGCCGTCGGAGGGGAGCAGGCGCGCCGGTGTCGCCGTTCGCCCTCTCCCGTGCTACAATGTCACCACAGCCCGTGATCTGCCGGGCTGCGAGCTGGCGCAGCCCCCCGCTCGCCGGCCTCGGAAGCACATTCAAGGGGAAGACCACATGAGAGCTGCGCAACGTCTCCTGTCCC
>CAZIWQ010000293.1:0-215 GCA_964542355.1 uncultured Armatimonadia bacterium | reverse complement strand
CCAGGTGCTCCACCGCGAGCCCGCCACCGGCGCGCGGCAGTGACGGGGGCCGAAGCCCCGAGTTTGTCGCGCGCCGGAGCCGGGGGCCGGAACCAGTCACGGAGAGGCCTGACGGGTGACCGCGAGTTGGCCCGGAGACCGGGGAATTCCCTCTCCCCGGCCCTCTCCCCGGGCGGAGAAGGAGTCCACCTCCCCGCCGTCGGAGGGGAGCAGGT
>CAZIWQ010000292.1:5428-7580 GCA_964542355.1 uncultured Armatimonadia bacterium | reverse complement strand
TCGCGACACCGAGGATCGTCGCGTGCATGCGGAAGTGCGGCTGGTGGAAGTTGAGCACATAGTGGTCGCTGGTGAGCTTCTCCGGCGCGAGTGCCTTGAGGTAGCGCTCGTCACCGGTGGCTTCCCACGCGCGCACGAGGCAGCCGATGCGGTTGGGCCACTCGCACCATCCACCGCCGGTAGTGTACCAGTCGGCGTACAGCCGGCCCATCTCGCGGGCGCTATGGCGTCCCGTCAAGAGGTACAGGTCCCAGGCCTCGATGCAGGCCGTCCCATAGCCGGTGATGATGTTGCCCCAGTGCTGCTCATCGTGCCGATGCCCGCCCCCGACGAGTGTGGGGTCGGCGGCACAGTGGACGGTGTCGACGTCCATGACATGCTGGGTCATGCGCTCGAAGCGCTGCCACACGCGCAGGTCGCCGGTGCGCAGGAAGTAGAGCAGGAGGCCCTCGGCGAACGAGCAGTCGTTGTTGATCCACCCGTCATAGCCGCGCAGCACCCAGCTTCCCTTGGGCACGTCCTTGTCCGGCAGTTGGCCGTGGCCGCTGACCTCGTAGGCATTGAACAGGGTGTCGCCCCAGTCGATCATGCCATCCCAGTGGAACATGATGGGCAGGCGGAGCAGCCACTCCATGCCGGCCGCCATCCGCGCCTCCCAGCGCGGGAACCGCTCCGGGTCGTAGACCGCAAGCGGGCCCCACAGGCCGGTCGCGGCATAGTGCTCCGGTCGGCAGAAGGCCATCAGCGGCTGCTGCACCGCGGCCCAGGTCTGGCGGGGCGGGGCGTCGGAGAAGTCCAGCACGAAGGCGTGCGTCTTGCCCACCCCGCGCCCCATCGCCGGGTACCAGCCCAGGTCATAGTGCCCGGTGTCATCGTTGCCCTCATAGCGGCGGCGCAGGTCGAGGACTTTGTTGCCCTGCTCCGGCCACAGGTAGATGTCGACATCCCCCGTCGCGTGGTTCACGCGCAGCTCCTTGGGGTGGAGCTGCCAGAAGTCGCGCATCGCCACGGTCAGGCCGCCTGCCTCACCACCCACCCGCATCCAACCGGCCGCCGCCTTGCCCTGCTGCAGGACGGTTGCGGCGGCGGTGTCGCTCGCCCGGCCGGTGATCGTGAACGGCACCGACCGATCCACCGTGTAAGGGATGCAGGTATAGAAGCGATCGGGCACGACCTCGTACAGCGACGCTTCGACCGTGCCCGCGGGGACGCTCCACGAGTCGCCACCCTCCGTGCCAAAGGTCGTGGTGGTCGCAGCCGCCGGTTTGAGGGGCAGGCGGAGGGCGAGCGTGCGCAGGAAGTCGGTCTTCGGGTCGCCGTCGAAGGCGAAGAAGTGCTCGATGCCGATCTGTGCCTCGCCCGCGATGGCGGTGTAGCGCACCCAGAACGGTGCGATCTTCTTGCCCGTCGCGTTGCGGTAGAACCCGCCGACCCGCACCACGGCTCGCGCGGGCCCGGCCTCCTCCACCGTGACGGTGTAGTCGCCGGCGTCGGGGCCCGCCGTGAACCGTTCACGCGGCGAGCCGGTGGCATCCCACAACCAGTTCTCCTCCTGCGGCGCATGGGGGCTCTGGTGCTCGAACTCCATCCAGCTTGACCCGGCGTCCGGGCGGAGCCGTTCCTCCGCCGCGTCGAACTGACCGCTACGGTCGGCGTCGCCCCACACCTGCTCGATGAAGCGGAAGCCGTGCTTGCCCACTGAGAAGCGCAGCGGACCGGTGGTGACCGTTACGGCCTGCGGGGTCTCAGTGACCTGGACCGCCACGGGCGGCTGCAGCGGCGCCTGACCGATCAGAAGCGACCACTGCGCTGTCGCCCCGGCCGCGAGCTGCGCCGGGCAGTGGATCAGAAGCCACTTCACCGACCCGTCCGGCCAGTGGGCGAGCTCGCGCGACAGCAAGGGGAGGCTCGCGCCGGCGTCATCCACCAGCGCCACCGGGGTGTCAGGCTTGAGCAGGCCGCGGGGGAGCGGGATACCGGTGGTGACCGTCTCGGCGCGCGCCTGGCCGAGCGTCTCGGTGACCTGGAGTGGGACTCTCGTCAACTCGGTCTCGGCGTGCAGGGCGGGGCCCAGCACCAGGAGCAGGATGAGGCACAGAGCGGGGAGCACGGCGGGCTGGATGGCCATTCGGGGTGTCGCCTCCGGGGGATG
>CAZIWQ010000292.1:0-5418 GCA_964542355.1 uncultured Armatimonadia bacterium | reverse complement strand
ACTGGCCGTGCCAGTCGTCTTCGCGCTGCACCCCGGCGACACCTGCCATGTGCCTGGGCACGGCATCAGTCGAGGGTCTTGCCCACCAGTCCGGCGCGCCGGAACAGCGGGCTCTCCGGATAGACGCCCATGTAGGGGTACTTCTCGTCCAGGACCTCCAGCAGCCGGCGCACGGCGCTCTCGCGCTGGTCGGTGCTGTCGCCGGAGAGCACCACCGTGGGTCCCGAGGCCTCGAGGGCGATCTTTGCCGGCCCGCCGCCGTGCCGGATGACGACGCGCGGGCCCGCAGACGGCGCGGTAGCCGCCGGGACGATGTCGAGCACGCACGCGGGGGCCACCTTGGCGAGGTCAGCCACCGCCCCGAACGGGTCCTGCCGCCGCCGGTACCAGTAGTCGAAGTAGGCGCGCAGGAACTGGGCGAGATACGTGTCATGCTCTGTCGGGTTGGCGGGCAGCTCAATCTTCGCCCGCGCAGCGCCGTTCTGCTCGAAGGAGAAGCCTAGCAGCTCGGCCCGCGTTGCGGTGGCCCTGACCGCCGGCTGCCAGGTGACCTGCAGCTCTCCCTGAGCCGGTAGTGCACCCTCCGTGCGCACGAGGTCGCCACTTGCCACGAACTTGCAGGCCTGTCCGTTGAGGGTGACACTCAGCGCCCGGGCTCCCTCCGGCAGCCGTGCCATGAGCGTTCCGGAGGTGGCCTGATCCAGCGTCCACGTGGCCGTCGTCGTTCCCTCGCTCAGCGGCTGCCACGTGGTCTGCGCCGTGCCGCTCACCCGCACCTCGGTCGCCGGCACGAGCTGCACCAGCGCCCGGGCGATGCGGTGTTCGTGCTTGCCCAGGGACCCGAGGTCCAGCTCCCCCTGGCCGGCGGCTGACGTGGCCGACAGCGGGCGCCCTGCGTAGTCGCCAAACAGGAAGTGCCCCGGGCCCAGGTAGCGGGTCAGGACGGTGAGCTTGCCCGGCCGGGCCTCGCGTTTGGGGTTGCCGGCGACGAGGAAGCTCATGACCCCCGACCCGTAGCGCGCGAGCCACAGGTCGGCGTGCCCCTCTGCGCCCGGCGTCGGCTGCCACCCCTGCCGCAGGAGCTCCGCCAGGACAGGCATGAGGGTGACAATCTGGCGGTTGCCCCAGACCTGGTGACCCATCGGGAAGGCGCCGTAGCGCAGGCTGCTCAGCCGCAGGAAGGCGACCATGCCGGCGATGCCCTCATGCAGCTCCTGCGGGGCGAGGTCGCGCCGCAGGATCGCATCATACTTCAGTGGTGACCACCAGCTCATCGGCTTGTGCCCGAGCAGCAGACGTAGGGGCACGATGGCATCGATGTTCTCGTAGGGTGGGTGCTCGTGCATCCCGACATCGCAGCGCGTCGCCGTGTCGTAGCTCGTGGGCTTGTTGAAGATGGCGGCGAGGGTGTAGCCGCGCACCTGGATGCCGTGGATGGCCTCGCCCAGATGCGCGAGGGCGACCTGGGTGGAGGCAAACGCCTTGCCGGCATCGTCCCAGGTGCGGGCGGGCTCGCCGTCGATCCCCGCGCCGTACTGCGGGGCACCGCCATACGCCTCGTCGAAGCCGATGGCGGAGGGGCCGAAGTCATCCGCGATCTGGCCGATCTCGCGTACGACCTCCTGTCCGTAGGAGTTCCCCCACGGGTAGGTCATGCGGGTGTTGGCGTCGGGCTTGATCCAGCCGGCCAGCAGCTTGTCCGGCTCGCCGGCGGCGTTCTTGATGACCCCATCGGCGAACCTGGCCAGGACCGACTCATCGGCAGCGTGAGGCAGCATGTAGTAGGCGAGGTTGGTGGCCCACCAGCCGCGCCGGAAGCGCTCGCGCATGTCGCGCCGGTAGTCCTCCAGGCTGCCCTGCACCTGGTTGCGGTGGGCATCGGTCTGCCCGGCATAGCCCTTCTGCGGGTCATAGAACCGCTCGTCGGCGTACCAGTCACCGGGCGTCTGGGCGGGGCAGTAGGCCCATTCCCAGCCGAGGCCGAAGCGTCGCGCCTGCTCCCACTGCAGCTCGCGCGTCGTCAGGCGCGAGAGCAGGTAGCCGCCCCCACCCACGAGCGAGGGGCGGACGCCCCGGGCCATGGCGAACATGTCGGGGAACAGGTCGATCCAGCGCTGCACGGCATCGAGGTGTCCGAACGTGGGTGTGAACGCGCAGGCCCACAGGGGCAGCGTCACGGTCTGGCCAGGGTCGACTACCACGCGAGTGCCGAAGCTCAGCAGCAGGCCATCCGCGATGACCTCGGCACCCGTGCCGAACCCGGACAACAGACGGTGCGGATCGAGCCCCACGGCCAGACCGCCGCGCGCGCCCCATCCCACGCTGAGCGGGAGACGCAGGCCAATGTCCCCGGCTGCGGTGGCGATCGGGCGGGGCGCGGCCGCATAGCGGCCATCCCACCACTGGAGCGCCCGGCCCTGCAGGGGCAGCGCGAAGCGCACTTCGAGCAGGCGAGGCGTGGTGCCGGTGTGGCGGAGACCGACGTCCACCTGCAGCGCCTCCGCGCCGCGCAGCGCCACGGAGAGGCTGAGGCCGCCGGCTGTCTCCCGGCGCGTGAAGGTCACTCCGTCCGCCGTGCGCTGCCAGTCCTCGGTCGGACCCAGGAGCACGGGTGTGGCCTGCGGTCCCTCGGTCAGTGTCAGGCCGCCCGTCACGGGCTGACCCGTCGTGCGGCTGAGGCTCAGCCGCAGCCCGCCGGCGGCCAGCGTCACCTCACCCGCTTCGTCCGCCGGGGCGGGCACCAGGCCGGCGACGACAGTCGCGAGCGCAAACGCCGCGGGGATCAATCGGTGGCGGGATACCACGTGCTCACCTCCGTGCCATCGGCATCGCGGGCCGTGACGACGTAGCGGGTGTCAGTCGGCAGGTCGGCGAGGGTGCGAGTGAGGCGGGGCTGCCCCGGCGCCACAGGCCCGCTGTCCCACCACACCTTCGCCCGCGCGTCCGCCACAACCACCCGGGTGATAGCGGTCCCGGTGACGGTGACGGTCAGCGCAGTGCGTGCCAGCCCGATGAACGGTTCATCCAGGTCCAGTGAGCCGCGGTCGAAGTAGGCCCCGAAGTGCGGGTTCACAGACCCCTGCTGTGGCCAGGTGCGGAACTCGCGCCCCCGCCACACCCACTGCTGCGGGTCCGGGCTGTCCGTCCATGCCAGGTCGATGAAGTCCGGGATGAGCGGCAGCGCACCGTACGACTTGAGGTACGCGCGCTCGTCATAGCGGCGTCCCTCGACATAGCCGTGGAGCCACAGGACACAAGTCCCCCCGCGCAGGCGGACCCACACGCCCGCGCGATACAGCGTGTCAGGGGCGACGTGCACGGGCTGTGACAGGTACCCGTTGGAGGTGGAGCCGCGCGCGTCGACCCGCAGGTAGGCACCATGGTAGCCCCCCTGCTTGTCATAGCGGAAGTCAACGATGTCCGGCTGGCTGGCGGCGACGCCCCAGCCCTCGGGGCGCGCATCACCGACCTCCAGGCCGGGGTTGGCGAGCAGGTTCGCCACCGGGAGCGGTGGGGTGGCACTGATCTCCACCACCGGCGCCGCGAGGGCGAAGGATGGCGCGAGCACAAGCAGCGCTGTAATGGGCAACTGCTTCACGTGATTCCTCCAGGTGTGCCCGGATAGCGCTGCTCCAGCGCCGTCTGCAGCTCGCGCCGGCCCCGCGCCACGGCGTAGGCGTACAGCTCGCCCACGTGCCCGTCAACATCCTCCCCCGTCACCTCGCCACGGCTGAAGGCCTCGAGTGCCTGCTCCATGGCCGCGGACCCCAGCTCGGGTGAGGCGACGCCCGAGCTGTCCTTGATGGAGTTGATCGCCGAGCCGGCGAGGTAGAGCACGCCGTCACCGTACCCGCGCCGGGCGGCGTCGCGCAGGTTCAGGATGATGTTGCCCTGGTCGAGGCCACCCGCGCGTGCGATCATCACCGGCTTGATGTGCCCGAGGGGTCTGGTCAGCGCGGCCTCGCAGCCTTGCCACTCGCGCCCATACGGGCGCAGCAGCGGCTCGCCGGTCGACACGGGCGCAGTTTGCCGGAAGTCGGCGCCGTCGAGACGCACCAGGAAGTCCAACACCTCGCGCCAGATGGCGCGCGTGCGGCACGAGATGCCGCTGTTGTGGGCGTAGATCGCCGGCGGGCACGCGAGGTGTGCCGTCGCCTCACGCACCATGCGCGTCGTGCCGCCGACAAACTGGTCGCTGAACATGACGGCATTGGCCCCCGCCTCCAGCGCAATCTCGAGATAGCACATCAGGCGGTCGGGGGGCGCCGTGATGTGGGGGGCGAAGAGGAGACCGCGGCCGTGCCGCCGCGCCGCCTGCTCGTGGATGGCCCGAACAGCTTCGCGGGCTCGTGCCGCCAGCGGGCAGAAGCCGACGCCGGGGTTGAGGTTCTCGTCCTCCTTGGCGAAACCAAACAGCGGATTGGCGGCGATGCCGCGCACCAACTCCCCAACCTCCTGCGGGGTGATGCCGGAGGTCGGCTTGAGGATGGTCCCGCACATCGGTCTCCCGGCCGGGAACCGCGTCACCTCCCGGATGCCGTGAGCGCCGTACGCCGGACCGGGGAAGGTGGCCAGCACGTGCTCCGGGATCTCGAGATGGACCAACTGGATGTCGATATGATCGGTGAGGCCGAGCGCACCCTCGCCGGCCGTCAGGTGCAGGATGTCGGTCGTGTTGACCCGCCCGTCCTCGCCTTGCATCAGCTTGACCGGGAAGCCGACCCAGACGAGGCCGACGCGGTCGCTGTCGTCGAACGCGTCGGTGCCCAGCACCGTGCCGGTGCACTCGGCAAGCAGCGTACCTGGCGCCGGATTGCGGGTGCCGGAGGTCATGTGATACGATACCTCGGCACCCACCGACGTCAGGTCGCGGGACCGCGAGGCAACCACGTAGGTGGCGACGATGTGCTCCGGCGACGCCACCGGCCCTGTCGCCTCCATCCGCTCGTAGACGAGGTCGCGGATCAGGTCGGCGCGGGCATCCAGGTCGTAGCGCAGGGCCTCAACGACTCGGTCAGTGGCTCGCATGAGACAGTATCCTCTCGCCCGGCAACGCGTCCGTGCAGGTCACGTCGATCCGTTCAGTTCCGGCTCCGGAATGGATGGTACCATGATTGCTCACCCAGTCAAGCACGTTGAGAAGCCGTGGGGATCCGAACTGTGGGTGGCGGTGACCGATGACTACTGTCTGAAGATCATCGTGCTGCACCAGGGGCAGCGCAGCAGCCTCCAGTACCACGAGAAGAAGCATGAGCATATCTACATCGACGCGGGGCGTGCCCGGATCGAGTCCACCGGGCCGGACGGCACGCTGACCGTCGACATCGTCGGGCCGGGCACCATTCTGGAGCACAGGCCGGGCGACCTCCACCGCGTCGAGGCGCTGGAGGAGGTGCGTCTGTTCGAGGTCCAGACGCC
>CAZIWQ010000291.1:0-7580 GCA_964542355.1 uncultured Armatimonadia bacterium | reverse complement strand
CCGACCCGTTTCCACATCAGACCGGTATCGGGGTCCACGCCGCGCATCCAGGCCCAGAACTCGTCGTTGGTATACTGCGACCCGTCCCAGAACTCAACCGGGGCCCGCGCCGTGCCGTCCGGGTTGGCGTCGAGGAGGAACGTGACGAGCGACCGCGCCAGCACGTCGGCGTTGTCGAACTCGGTGGGCCGCCCATCGAGGCTCTCTCCGGTGAGCAGCATGCTGATGACGTTCATCTGTCCCGCGATCGGGGCCGGCTCGTGGGCGTGCGGCTTGAACACCATCGTCTTGCGCTTGGCGGCATCGTCGACCGACCGGTCCGTGACGGTCAGCGCCCACACGGGTCGACCCACATACTGGGTGGTGCTCTCCGCCATGAAGACCGCGGGGTAGGCCGCCGCCCACTCGGCTACCTTGGCGTCCACCTGGTCCGGATGCGACAACCAGCCGTTCATGCTCGCATCTCCTCATACATGTCCGTGCGACAGGGAGCTCACGCGGAGAGGGAAGGCAGCGCGGCCGTGGCAGTGGCCGCGGCCGGCCGGCACAGTGGCGAGGGCGTGTGAGAATCGAACTCACCCAGGACACCTCTCGATGCCCCGCAACGGGTTTGAAGCCCGCGAGCACCACCAGGCACCATCCGCCCCCGTGTCGGCAATGGCTATCATTCGCCGGGCACCGCGCAGTTCCCTCCTCGCCGCCGGCCGGGCCTGTGGCTACGCGAAGTGCAGCCTCCCGGCCCCCCCCGCCACCACCTCACCGATATGCGCGGCCCGCACCCCGCGCGCGCCCAGCTCGGCCAGGCCCCGCTCCAGCATCTCCCCCGCCAACGCGATCAACAGGCCTCCCGAGGTCTGGGGGTCACACACGAGGTCGATCTGCGCCTCCGAAGCGGCGCTCAGATCGGCCCACATTGCGTAGTGGTCGCGGTTGGCATTCCCGCCCCCCGTCACAGTGCCCTCGGCCGCATACTCCAGCGCCTCGGGCAGCGCCGGGAGCCGCTCCAGCCAGAAGCGCAGCTCTACCCCGCTGGCCCGGGCGAACTGATGGGCATGGCCGATCAGCCCAAAGCCCGTGATATCGGTCGCCGCCCGCGCCCCGAGCGCCACCATCACCTCCGCAGCGTCGCGGTTGAGTGTGGTCATCGACGCCGTCGCTGCGGCGAGGGCTTCCTCGCTCGCCTCGTCATTCATCGCCGCCGTCATCACGATGGCCGTCCCCAGCGGCTTGGTCAGCACAAGCTGGTCCCCCGGACGGGCACCCGCATTGGTGATGATGCGGTCGGGATGCACCATTCCGACGACGGCCATGCCATAGAACGGCTCGGGGTTGTCGAGGGTATGCCCACCGGCGATGGGCACGGCGGCTTCCGCGGCTTTCGCCGCGCCGCCACGCAGGATCTCCGCCAGAACCTCAATCGGCAATTCGCGCTGCGGGAAGCCGCAGACGTTGATGGCGAGCAGGGGCCGCCCGCCCATCGCCCACACGTCGCTCAGGCTGTTGGCGGCGGCGATCTGCCCGAAGGTGAACGGGTCATCGTGAATCGGCATGAAGCAGTCGACGGTCGTCACGATGGCCTGATCGGCGGCAATGCGGTACACGGCCGCATCGTCACCGGTCTCGCGACCGACGATGAGGTTGGCATCGTCCACGACGGGCAAACCGCGCAGAACCTGCGCGAGGGCTGCCGCCCCGACTTTCGACGCTCACCCGGCGCACGAGGCGTAGCTGGTGAGGCGGATGCGCTTCCCTGCCGACATCTGGCTCCTCCGCGATGGTGGGTTCGGGCACCTGTGGAGCATTCATAGCTTCCCGCCCGCGAGCCAGGTGACCTCCTGGCAACATTCCCGAAACACCACGGAAATCGCGCCGAAACGCCAGGCTGGCATAGTAGCCGCCGTATGACCTGTCTCACGACACGCTCTCGCCAGATGCAAGAAGGAGGACCGAGGATGGGACCGCAGACATCCCCCGCAAGACTGATCGTCGCGGCCGTGGCCTTCGTGTTGGCCGGTGGCCTCGCGCACGCCGCCGACCCGACCGGCGACCGCACGGGGGGCGCAGCCGACGTGACCGCTCGAGTGGTCGGCCAGCCGACACCGGCCGAGCTCGCCACCGAGCTCGGCCACACCAAGATCGCCCTCAACTACGTGTGGGTCCTGGTGGCCGGGTTCCTGGTGATGTTCATGCAGGCCGGGTTTGCCATGCTGGAGACGGGCTTCGTGCGGGCCAAGAACGCTGTGCACACAATGATGATGAACCTGGTGATCTACGGGCTGGGGGTGCTGGGGTTCTTTCTCGTCGGGTTCGCTCTGATGTTTGGCGGCGCGGGGCCCCTGGCCACCCTCGGCGGAGGCGCGGGGCTCGCCAGTGAGGTCACCGTCACTGTGCTCGGCAAGCCGTTCGGCCTGGTTGGCGCCAGTGGCTTTGCCCTCGCCGGCGGGAGCTACGACGTCGCCGTCTTCGCGCTGTTCCTGTTCCAGGTGGTGTTCATGGACGCGATGGCGACCATCCCCACGGGCGCGATGGCCGAGCGCTGGCGCTTCGCCAACTTCTGCCTCTATGGGATCGCCGCCGGCACCATCATGTACCCCGTGTTCGGCAACTGGGTGTGGGGCGGCGGATGGCTCGCGAAGCTGGGGAGTAACTTCGGGCTTGGCAACGGGTACTGTGACTTCGCCGGGTCAAGTGTCGTCCATGCCGTGGGCGGCCTGACCGCGCTCGTGGGGGCCTGGTTGCTCGGCCCGCGCCTCGGCAAGTTCGACAAGTACCGGCGGCCGCGTGCCATCCCCGGGCACGACATCCCCATCGCGATGCTCGGGGCCTACATCCTGGCCTTCGGCTGGTTTGGCTTCAATGCCGGTAGCACCCTCGCCGGTAGCGACGTCCGCCTCGCCGTCGTCGCGGTCAACACCATGCTCGCCTCCTGCGGCGGGATGATGTCGGCCATGCTGTTCATGCTCCACCTCACCGGCAAGTTCGATGCTCCCATGTCGGCCAACGGCTTCCTCGCCGGCCTCGTCGCCATCACCGCCTCGTGCGCCTTCGTCCCCGCCTGGGCCGCCGTCGTGATCGGCCTCGTCGCCGGTGTGCTGGTGTGTGCCGTCGTCATCCTGGTCGAGCGTGTCCTCAAGATCGATGACCCGGTGGGTGCCGTCGCCGTTCACGGCGCCAACGGCTTGTGGGGGTGTCTCGCGCTGGGCATCTTCGCCGACGGCACGTATGGCAAGGGCCTCAACGGCATCGACCACGCGGTGCGCGGGCTGCTGTATGGCGGCGCCGACCAGTTCCTCGCCCAGGTCATCGGCGTGCTCACCTGCATCGGGTACACACTGGTGATGGCCTTCGTCGTCTTCAAGGTCCTCAACCGCGTCACCCCGATGCGCAGCATCGCGGCAGACGAGATGGCCGGACTCGATGTGCCCGAGACAGGCATCACCGCCTACCCGGACTTCGACATTGCTCACACCTGATAGGAGGCGCGCCATGAAGAAGATCGAGGCCATCATCAGGCCCCAGAAGCTCGACGACGTGAAGGAGGCCCTGCACGCAATCGGTATCACCGGAATGACGGTCACCGAGGTGAAGGGCTTCGGGAGGCAGAAAGGACACACCGAGGTCTACCGCACGGCTGAGCTGCGCGTGGACTTCGTCGCCAAGATCAAGGTCGAGGTCGTTGTCGATGACCGGTTGTCTCCTCAGGTCGTAGCGGCGATCTGTGCCAGTGCCAACAATGGTGGGCAGATTGGCGCCGGCAAGATCTTCGTCTCCGCCCTCGAGGAGGTGATCCGCATTCGCACCGGCGAACGTGGCCCGGACGCGATCTGAACAAGGAGCCATCACCATGCACCTGTCCCTGACATGCTCTCGCCTGTCGCTGGTCGCAGTCGTCGCCGTGGCAGCTCTCGCCGCGCCCGCCGCAGCCCAGGCCTACCGTGTCCAGTTCTCCAGCCCGGTGACGGTGGCGCTCCCGGTGCCCGCCGTTGTCAAGCCGGTGGTGCAGGTGCGCGCCGCCGATGGCTGCTGGCGGCCGGCCGACTGCAGGCTCGAGCAGGGCCGGCTGGTGATCTCGCTCGACCCGGCCCGGCTCGGGGGGTCCCGGGCCATGCTGCTCGTCAACCCGCCGGCGGACATGGATATCGCCGATGCGCGCGCGCCGCGCCTCACCGCGGCACGGGTCGGCCGGGACTACCACACTGCGCGCAGCGAGATCTTCCTCGGGGTCGCCTCCGACTGGCCCCGGCGCATCGTGCTGAGCATTGCCGATGCCGAGAACGCGCTGGACCCGCGCTCGCTGTCCCTGTCGCTGGATGGCGCGCCGCTGACCCGGCGCGTGCGGCTGCGCAACCTCTCGCCGCGGGCTGTCACCGTGCGCGCGCGGCTGCCGAAGTCTGACTACGGCGACCACGTGCTCCGCTACGCCATTGCCGACGCCTCGCCCCAGGGGAACACTCTGGAGGGCACGATCCGCTTCGCCCGCTTCGACATGACCAACTATGTGCTCGCGGCCCACGGCACGAAGCTCTCCGCCGACAGCTACTTCTCAAGCTACCCCTCGCTGGCCTGTCTCCAGGACGGGGACGTGAAGCTGCCAGGCAACACACTCCCCAACGACATCTCGTGGGCATCAGAGGAGACGGGGACACCCCACTGGGTGCAGGTCGACTTCGACCGCCCGCGCAGCCTCCATGAGGTCGTTGTCTACTGGGCCAACTACTCGCACGAGCCGCACACCGCGCGTGTCTTCGAGGTGCAGGTGCCGGCGCCGGGGGGCTGGCAAACGCTGTACCGCTCGCCCGAGGGGGGCGAGAAGCCGGCCGCGTGCACGACGGCCGGCTTCGCTCCGCGAACCGTGACGCGGTTCCGGGTGTTCCAGCCGGCGGGTGCGGGAAGCCCCTCGCGCCCCAACCTGATGTGGCTGGCCGAGATCGAGGCGAGGTAGACCGCCGCTCGCAGGTGCTCTCGCCCCCGGGACGAATGACTCCCCCGAGCAGTGCCGCTGACGACTGTGGCACCCGCCATATTCCCGCAGAGGGGAGAGCACCCCATGTCCCGTATCTGGCTTCTCCTGTTGGTGACCCCTGCGTTCGCGCAGCTCAACCTGCTCGACGACCTCACCCAGTGGAGCGCGAATGCCGACCACCCGTCCAGTCAGGTGACACTGTCGCCGTCCGGTACCGGCCTGGTGGCAGCGGTGACGGCCGGCGGCGCGACCGAGGACTACCCCAAGCTCCGCCGCAGCTATGCCACGCCGCAGGACTGGAGTGGCTATGCGCGCCTGCGCGTCCGGATGAAGCTGACGTGCGATGACCCCGCGGTGCGTCAGAAGCGGATCGCGTTCGTGTTCTATGACGACCGGACCCGTCGCGAGGACCTGGCCGATCACCCGATGACCCAGCAGTCCGTCGACCGCACGGTGCGAGTCGGCACCTGGGTCGAGGTGCCATTCTGGCTGCTGGACTTGCACCGGGCCGCGATCCGGCAGCTCGACCTGTACATCTACACCCAGCCGCCCGCCCGGCCTCACCGCTACACGTGGGAATTCCAGGCCCTGGAGCTGCAGAAGGTCGAGGGGGAGGCCGCCGTGCTCGACGGCGAGGTCTATGCCACCCGCGAGTTCCAGCGGGCGGTGAGTCAGCCGGTGGCGAGCGTCGGGCCGGAGCAGGGCCTGCGGCTCGCGATCGGCAACCGGGGTGACGTGGTGCGGGTCAGCCGCGGTCGCGAGACCCTCGGCGTCGGCGGCGCGGTGTGTCCCACCGGCCTGCTGGTGCGCGACCCGGTGCGCGGCGGGCCGCCCGTGATGGCCGGGGGCACGGTCCGCCAGACGGGCTTCCTCATCCGCCAGACGGCGCAGCTCAACGACCTCGGGCTGCGGCTCGACGCGACGTACCGCACGCGCGGCGAGTACGTGGAAGTTGCGGGGAGCATCGCCGACCTCACCGGGCGCGACCGCGCGGTCACGATCTACCTCGCGCTCCCGCTACTCCCCGGCCCGTGGCAATGGTGGGATAGCATCTCCCAGTCGCGTGTCGAGGCGGGGCCGCGCGGCGAGCTTAGCAACCTCGAGACGGCAATGGGCTACGGGCTCGGGGGCGCCCACTCCAAGTACCCGCTGGGGGCGGTGAGCTGGCCCGGTCACGGGGGCGTGACGATGGCGATCCGCATGGACGAGCCCGTCGTGCACCGCATCGTCTACAGTCCCCGCCTGCAGACGATGTTCGTCGCACTGGACTTTGGCCTGGTCCCCGGATCGCGTGCCGACGGCACCAGCCTGGCGGAAGCCTCGTTCCGCATCCTGATGTACTCGCACGATCCGGCATGGGGCCTGCGCTCCGCCCTGCACAGCTACTACCAGTTCTTCCCCGAGTTCTTCACACAGCGCGTGAAGCGTGAGGGAGGCTGGTATGTGTGGGGGGATGTCCAGGACACCCCGGGCGCCCTCGACGCCGGCTTTGGCTTCCACTGGGGGCCCTCCGGCAGTAAGGCCGTCAAGTACGACAACCAGAACAACGTCCTCGCGCTGCTGTACATCGAGCCCGAGTTCTACCAGGAGACGATGGGCGACTGCGATCGCGCGCCAACGCTGGAGGAGGGGCTGCTGCGGCTGCGCAAGGTCGCGGAGGGCGATGCCGACGAGACGGCCCGGCTCGCGAAGCTCGGCTATGCCCATAGCTATGTGCCCGGGAACTGGGTCGCTGAGCATTCATTCCCCGAGGCGCTGCGCACCGTCTCGGCGGCGGCCGTCGCCTCCGTCTACCACGGCCCCGACGGTGTGCCCTACGGCGGCGTCGGGCAGTACTCATGGATGGCAGAGAGCAAGTGGGGGATCATCTTCCCGTGCAATCTCGACCCCGACATCCCGGGGGGCAAGGGGCAGTTCAACAGCCGCATCTACCTCGACTACAACCTGAAGGCGATGGAGGCGGCCGGCGCCCGCTACGATGGCATCGGCCTCGACTCCTTCGGTGGCTACGGCCAGAGCGGGCGCGTCAACTACCGCCGCGAGCACTTCCGCTATGGCACGCTCCCGCTGTCGTTCGCGGCCGAGGACTTCGCTCCCGTGCAACTCGCGAGCTTCACGAGCCTCGAGTGGCTGCGGTCGTTGGCAGAGGAGATGCATCCCGCCGGCAAGGTCCTAATGGCCAATTGCGCGTGGGGGAACGCCCCCGCGTGGCTG
Source organism: uncultured Armatimonadia bacterium (assembly GCA_964542355.1). Lineage (GTDB taxonomy): Bacteria > Armatimonadota > Zipacnadia > Zipacnadales > JABUFB01 > CAZIWQ01. The sequence goes on along the minus strand of CAZIWQ010000291.1, from coordinate 403 downwards.
ACGTTCGCGGCGCCATACCTGGATGTCTTCGGGGCGGAGGCCCCCCGGTTCTCCGACCCGGACTATATCCGTGCCATCGCCTACCGCAAGGCGTGCACCGACCTGCCCTACAAGCCGCAGGCGGAGTGGGAGGTGCCGTGGCACCTGTTGCACGACATCTACCCGGGGCACGGCCACGACCTGGCGGCGATGAAGCGCACGGATGGCACACTGCGTCAGCTCGCGGCCGCCGGCTGGGAACCCATCACCGGCGCTCGCTGTGTCCCGCCCACCGTCCGGCTCGAGCGCTATGGCAGTGGCGCAACGATCTACCTCGCCGTCCACAACCCGACGCCGGAGGCCGTGTCGGCGGACATCACCCTCGAGGCCGCAGTGCTGGGGCCGGCGTTCCGGACGGCGGCTG
>CAZIWQ010000290.1:0-7620 GCA_964542355.1 uncultured Armatimonadia bacterium | reverse complement strand
GGCCGCGGCGCTACGCTCAGAGGCCCGCAGAAGCCACTCACAGCCGTCTCGCCGCCAGGGACCCGGCCGGAAGTGGCCGTTTCAGCCGGGGCGCCAGCCGTTAGTCACACGCTCTGGCACGTGGAATGCTGGTAGACGGCTACGATGGCTATCAACATGGGCTCACTAACCGCAACCACAGCTCTCCCCGGCGCCGCCGTCAGCGCCGGCCCCACTATCCCCGGAGGGGCTGCGACCGGCGCCCCCCCCGGGAAGACGTTCGGCGGCCTGCTACGAGACCTGGGGGGCACACCAACCGACGAGCAGGCATCCGCGTCGGAGGACACCGACACCACAGACACGTCGGTCGTCGGCGTCGTAGACCCGGCGGCTGTCGCTGCGGCCGCGGGTCCCACTCCGCTATCGTGGTCACCCGTGGCCGCCGCCGCCACCCACCCCTCGGACGAGACCGTCGCACCGGAGACTGTCAGGGTTCGCGTGGTCTCGTCGGACGGGCCGATCGCGGACATGACGATCCCGCTGTCGGAACTCACAGGCCCTGCGCTGCCGGACGAGCTGCCATTCCCTGAGCCGCCGCTGGAACTCACAGTCCCAGCCCCGGCGGCAACCACGCCGGCCGGCAAACCTCCAGCCCGACCCATCTCGGCCACACCCGTGCCGATGCCGCCCGCCACCCCTGAACTCGCCACGCAGCCGAGCGCATCGACGGCGACCGACGTCGCTCCCGCCCCCGTGGCGGACGCTGCAGCCGTGTCGGGCGACACCGCCGTCGCCACCGCGCTCGCGGCACTTGCCGACGCGCGAGGCGACGGTTCGGAGAGCACACAGTCACGCCTGTCGCCGACTGCACCCGCCCGCTCGGCTGCGGCGGCCGCCCTTGCCCAGCCGGCTCCGCGTGGTGTGGCCCCGTCCGGCGTCGCGCGACCCTCCGCGGCAGCCGTCGCGGTGGACCCGGCAGCCCAATCCCCTGCCTCCGAGCCGTCGGCCTCGCAGCCGACCGGACAGCTCGCGTCGGCCACCGGCGACCTGGCGGCCTCGGCTGTCTGGTCGAGCGCGGTCACCGCCGCGGACAGCCCCGTGCCGGCCTCGGTGTCGCCCGGTCAGGTGACTTCCCGCGTGCCTTCGGGCACATCGCAGACGGCCATGCCACAGACGGCCATGCCGCAGCCGTCGGTGCCGCAGACGGCGGTGCCGCAGACGGCGGTGCCGCAGACACCGGCGCCACAGACAGCGGTGCCGCAGACAGCCGTACCGCAGACAGCCGTACCGCAGACAGCCGTGCCGCAGACAGCCGTGCCGCAGACAGCCGTGCCGCAGACAGCGGTGCCGCAGACGGCGGTGTCGCAGACGGCCGGGGCGCAGGCCGTGCGTGGGCAGACCGCGGCGGGCGCCAGTGACGCAATCACGGGATCGGAGCCGACCGGGGCACCCTCCGCCTGGTCGGCTGCCCTGGGGCTGCCGGATGCCGCCGACCGCGCGGATGTCGACCCGACGCTGCTCGCACGCCAGGTGACGACGCGGTCCGCCGCGGGAGCCAGCGGGGCTGGTCAGGTGACCGCTCGCACCTCGGTCGACGATGCGGTGTCGCCCGCGACGAGTTCGCGCGCCGCAGCCGGCGACGCCGAGCCACCTGTCGGTGTCAGCTCCACCGCGCCGCGAGTTGCCGCGGCAGCTACCACCGCCACCGCTACCGCGGGCCCTGCCACGAGGTCGCGGCGCCCGGCGGTCAACCTCGATGACTTTGGCCTGCTCACCCGCGGGTCGCGCTCGCTCACACCGGTCGCCACGGCGTCACCGGCGGCGACGGGCGAGACGGCCGTGATCCCGGATCAGCAGCCATTTGCTTTCTCAGCAGTGCCAACGGCCGTGACCGCGCTCCCGTCTCATGCGGGGGGTGGCGCGGGCGCATGGCAGGGCGTGGGTGCGGGCGCAGGTCTTCCCGTCGCGCCCGACCCGGTCGCTGCGTCGCTCGCGGCCCCCTCGCCGGGGAATGGGCTCCCGGTGGCGTCAGCGCCGGTTGCCGGAGTGCCGTCCGTGTCGCCGGCCGCGGCGATGGCTCCCGCCGTGACCTCCGCTGTCGCGGGCGAGACCGCCGCGGCGGTTGCCGTGCTTGCGGCGCCGGGGTTGGTGTCCGCGGCACAGACCGCGGCCGTCCCTCCCAGGGAGGGTCCCGGCGGCCTGCTGCCGTCGACGGTATCGGTGGTCCCCGTCGCGACGGACAGCGCCGTCGGGCCTGTCACTGTGGCTCAGCAGCAGGATGCCGCCGCGGGGGACCCCGGCGCAGGCCAACCAGGGAGCACTGAGGCGGCTGTCGCCGGCGCCTCACCTGCCGCCCTGACCAGTGCGGCGCAGTCGGAGTTCAGTGTGCTGCTCGGCCAGCGAGCCACCGCCGGCTCCCGCCGTGCTTCGGCACCCGCCCGTGATGACCAGCGGCTCGAGCCCCTGTCGAGAGAGACGACCCCGTCCCCGCCCGGCCTGTCCGACCTTCAGGGCATCCTGGCCGGTGCGGCGGCAGACAGCCGTGCTCTGGGGACAGAGGGCGAGGCGCTCCCCGCGGCGAGCCGGGTCGACCGCATCGCCGCAGTCGTCGGCAGCACGGCAGTGAGTGGCCTCGATCGCCTCGAGATGGACATCAAGTGGCAGGATATCGGCGTTACCCGCGTGACCGTGGAGTTGGTGGCGGCGAGCGCCCGCGTGCAGGTGCTGTGCGCCTCCGCAGAGTCCGCGGCCACGGTTCGGGCGCTGGAGGCCCCGCTGCGCGAACGGCTCCAGACGCAGGGCCTGCAACTCCAGGACTTCCGCACCGGACACGATGGCAGCCCGCAGCCGGATACGGGCCAGACGGGCTCCAGCGATGGGAATGCCCGCCGCGAAGCGGCTCCGACACCGTGGACGCCGGCGCCACGGCAGCAGACAGTCGCCACGACGCCGACGTCTGCGATCGGCCTCACGTCGACCGCCGGGTCGGGTCGCCGACTGGATATCCTGGTCTAGGGGTCCGGCCGAGAAGGCCACATCCGGCCGGCCCCCGAGGTGTTGCGGCCGGCTGAGTGCCCTCCAGAGCCATTGTGGTGTGGCTTCGGGGCCTCAGAACGGCTTCTCGGTCGCTCTTCCGGAACCCCGACGCCGCACCCCCCCGGCGTCGGCACGTGTGTGACGCAGATAGCTTGAAGCGGCCTGTGCGGCCGCCTGTTCGGCCCGGTGTGCCGGGCAACGCGAAGGCCCCGCCGGGCAACCTCCCGGGAGGAGAGCAACATGAAGGTACCAGCAGTCATGACCAGCGCAGTGTCGTCGACGGCCGGCACGACCAAGCGTGACGACACCGAACAGACGTTCCTCACGCTGCTCGCCAAGCAGCTCCAGAACCAGGACCCCACCGAGCCCATGAGCAGCGAGGCAATGCTCTCTCAGATCTCGCAACTGACCACCGTGAGTGAGATGGCCAAGCTCAACAAGAACTTCGAGGCGATGGCGACCTCGCAGACGGCGACCGACATGGCCGCCCTGATCGGCCGAACGGTGGAGTGGGCCGATACGACGACCGGGAAGGTCCAGTCCGGCACGGTCACTGCGGCTCGGATGGGAGCGGAGGGGTGGAATGTGTGCGTCGGAGACATCCAGGTCAGCGTCCACGACGTCGTTGCCGTGAGGTAGCCGTGACGCTGTCGAACGGGAACCTGTGGCCGGGCCTTTCGTACCGAAGGGCCCGGCCGCACTGTGCCGGGGCAGGCCCCGGCATGCCGCGGGCGGGCGCCCCGTCGCCCGAGTCAGTGGGAGCGGCTGCCGGCCGCGAGGTAACGCGTCTTGTTACACGGCCGATCAGGGCGAGTACATGGGTTTGGGGCCGGCAATTGCAGATGCAGTCGCAAGGCGGCCCGGCGAGAGCGCTCCGGTCCAGCTACACCCGAACCGGAGCCCGCAAGTCGCCCTGGCACTGCCGGTGGACGCCGCAGCCGTTGGAAGCGGCACCCGCCGTCCATTCGACCCGAGGAGGACGTGGACTGTGAACCGATCCCTCTACGCCGGACTATCCAGCACCATGGCTCAGCAGACGAAGATGGACGTTGCCGCCAACAACCTGGCCAACGTCAGCACGATCGGCTACAAGGCCGCCTACATCACCTTCAAGGACCAGTTCTACCAGACGCTGCGCGGTGGCCGGCCGAACATGGACGACCAGGGCGGCGTCTCGCCGATCCAGGTCGGCAGTGGCGTCAGCGTCGGGGCCATCACGGTTCTGTACTCCCAGGGCGCCCTGCAGACGACCGGCCAGCCGCTGGATGCCGCCGTGCAGGGCCAGGGCATGCTCGTCGTCGAGTCCCCGGAGGGCACCTACTACACCCGCGATGGTGCGCTGGCACTGGACGATACCAGCACACTGGTTACCGCGGCGACGGGGATGCGGGTCATGGGGTGGTCCGCCATCGACGGGGAGATCGACACCTCGGGCCCAATGGGCGCGCTGTCGTTCCCCCTGCAGACGATGCGCAGTCCGCAGGCGACCAGCAGCATCGACATGGCCGGCAACCTGGCCTCCTCGCTGGATGTCGGCGATACCATGAACGCCCTCGTGAGTGTCTACGACAGCCTGGGCAATACGCACGACCTGTCGTTCGTATTCGAGAAGACGGCCGACGGCGAGTGGGAGGTGACGGCCACGTGCGAGGGGGTCGACGCGGTGGGCACGCTCACCTACGACGCGGACGGCAAGCTCACCGCGGGTGGCACGCTGACCCTCGGGCCGGTCGCGATCCCCACCGGTGCCGCCGACATGACGGTTGAGATCGATCTGTCCGAGACGACGCAGTACGTCACCGGCAACGACATCGCCGCCACCTCGCAGGATGGCTATGGCCCCGCGACGCTGCAGGGCGTCAGCATCGCCGACGGCGGCCTCATCATGGGCAGCTACTCCGATGGGCGCTCCCAACAGCTCGCGACGCTGGCAATGGCCACCTTCAGCAACTTCGGCGGCCTCGAGCGCATCGGCAACAACCAGTACAAGCAGACTGCGGCCTCGGGAATCGCGCGCGTTGGGGAGGCCGGCACCTCCGGGCGCGGGCAGATCATCGGCGGCGCGCTGGAGATGTCCAACACCGACCTCACCGGCGCCTTCCTCGAGATGCTCGTCACCCAGCGTGCCTACCAGGCCAGCACGCGCGTCATCTCCACCGCCAACAACCTGCTCGAAGAGGCCATCCGCATCATGGACCGCTAACCGAGCGGCCGAACAGCCGTTCTGAGGCCGCGACGGTGCGCTCAGAGGCCCGCAGCCGGCACTCACCGGCGTGCCATCACCACAGACCCGGCCGGGAGTTCCCTCTCCCGGCCGGCTGTGCGCCCGCCCCCGCCCCGTCCGGCGCGACCCGACGCCACAGTATCGGTGGAAGGGCGCCTGCCCGCTTGGGCACAGGGATTGCAGTGTCAGGGAGTACTATGATCAGGGTCACGCGCCTCAACGGTTCCACCCTAGTTATCAACGCCCTACTCGTCGAGCGGATCGAGACAACGCCCGACACGGTCATCCGTCTCACCACAGGGACGCAGTACGTGGTGCGCGAGACGGCGGATGAGGTGTGCGAGCTGGCAGTCGATTACCTGCGCAGCATCCGCGGTAGCGACGCCAACGCGGCGCCGTTAGGGCAAATCAGTCGAGTTATCAGGTAGGGATCACCGTTGGACCTCGGTACCATTCTCGGACTTGTCTGCGGCTTTGGCGCCCTGATGGTGGGGGTTGTGCTTGAGGGTGGCTCATTGATGAGCCTGCTCAACCTCTCGGCAGCCATCATCGTGTTTGGCGGGAGTGTGGGCGCCGCGATGGTGTCCCTGCCCCTCGTCGTGACACTGCGGACCCCGATCGTGCTCAAGAACGCCCTGTTCAGTGGGCACCGCGACCCGGTGGCCTCGATTGAGCTGCTCACCAGCATGGCGCGCATCGCCCGCAAGGAGGGCGTGCTGGCGCTGGAGGGGGAGTTGATGAGCATTCAGGACCCGTTCATCCGCCGCGGCCTGCAACTCGTGGTGGACGGTACCGACCCCGAGGTGGCCCAGGGGATCATTGAGACAGAGACCCAGGCTCTGGTCGAGCGCCATGAGATGGCCGCCAAGTTCTTCTCCACGATGGGCGGTCTGCTCCCCACCCTCGGCGTCACCGGGACTGTCATGGGGCTCGTCAATATGCTGGGGAAGCTGAACGACCCCGGCTCGATGGGGCCCGCGATCGCGACGGCCTTCATCGCCACCCTGTACGGCGTCGCGGGGGCGAACCTGCTCTTCATCCCCCTCGCCGCTAAGCTCAAGGTCCGCAGCGAAGAGGAGCAGTTCGTGCGTCACATGATCGCGCTGGGCGTGCACGGGCTGCAGGCCGGCGACAGCCCGATTGTCCTGCACGAGCGCCTGAAGGCCTTCCTCTCGCCCGCCGCGCGGGCCGCCATGGCAGAGCGCGCCGAGAGCGCGCAGGGCGGGGACTAGGATGGCCGGACCCGGACTCAAGAAGAAGCATGCCGGGGGACACGGCGACAGCGAGCGCTGGCTGGTCACCTACTCCGACATGATCACCCTGCTCATGGCCTTCTTCATCATGATGTACGCGATGTCGGTGGTCAACATGGGCAAGTTCGAGGAGCTGGCGGTATCGGTGCGCAGCGGCTTCGGGGGCCCGATCACCCCCATCGGCGCCAATGCCCTCGGCATCCCCTCCCACACGAGCGTGCTGCCCACTGTCCTGCCGGCCAATTCGTTCGAGCTGATGAGCAAGATCGCCGGGTCGGTCCGCAACGCGATGGGGCACGAGAACCGCGGCGACGTCGAGTTCCTCTCCGAAGACGGGAGGGTGACGATCCGGGTACGGGCCGACAACGTGCTGTTCGCCCGGGGCTCGGCGGATATCTCGCCGTACGCCGCCCGGGTGCTGGCGCCGGTCGCGCAGGTGCTCAAGTCCCTGCCGCACCAGGTGCGCGTCGAGGGCCACACCTGCGACCTGCCGATCCGTACCAGTCGCTTCGCCAGCAACTGGGAGCTCTCCGCCCAGCGCGCCATCAACGTTGTCCTCCACCTGATCCGGCAAGAAGGGTTGTCCGTGCAGCGCCTGAGTGCCGCCGGCTACGCCGACACTGTGCCGGTCGTGCCGAATACGTGCGAGGAGAACCGGGCCCGCAATCGGCGCATCGACATCGTCTTGCTGGAGCCCACGAAAGCGGGCGTCCCCTCACACGACGAGCGATCGATCGACGAGTTAAAATCGCCTACCATCGCGCCTCCCCCCATCAATGTCACGGCCACCGGGGGCGGGCTGGCGCCTGTGCCGCACGAGATGAGTCGTCCGGAGGTTCCCCCCAATGACAGCGCTCCGCAGTCGTAGGTCACGCCGCCGCGGCGGCATCAAGCTCATCATCATGTTCGTCCTGGCCGCGGTCGTCGGGGCCGGGGCAAGCTATGCCCTGCTTGGCCGGGGGGGCTCCGAGGCGACCGCGAAGTCCAAGTCGGCCAAGAAGGGCGACGGAAAGGGCAAGCCCAAGTCCGGTGAGAAGGGCGCGAAGGGGGAGGCCGGGGAGGCGGCCGCCGAGGTTGTCTACGTCAATCTCGGACCGTTCCTCGTCAACCTCGTCGCCAACGACACCC
>CAZIWQ010000289.1:6612-7630 GCA_964542355.1 uncultured Armatimonadia bacterium | reverse complement strand
GCGCAAGACGGGGTCTGGGGCCTGTGGCCCCAGCGGGGTTTGGGGCGGAGCCCCAGGACGTACATCAGTGGGACGGGCTAGAACGCGATGGACATGGCCCGGAACGGGCACGCGGGCACGCACAGCTCGCAGGCAATACAGCGGTTGGAGTTGAAGCGCACCTCCCGCGTCGCGATGTCGATGGCTAGGGCATCGGTGGGGCACACGTTGATGCACGCGCCACACTGGGTGCAGCGCTTCTCGCTCCGCACGATGTCCTTGGACAGGGGCTGCACCTCCACCCCCTGTGCCTTCGCCCACGCCAGGGCCCGGTCGAGAGCCGCACGCGGGCCGGTGAGGCCCATGACCAGCAGACCCTCGGAGTCATCCGTGATGTCGGCGCGCAGGATGTTGAAGTCCAGGTCGAAGTCCTTCACCAGCCGGGAGGTGATGGGCTGGTCGATCAGGTGGCGGGGGAACCGGAAGACGACTCTGCGGGTCTCCATCTAGCGCGCACCTCCATTGACGGGTCGCTCGCGCAGGCGCTTGAACTTGAGGCCGGAATCGGCCGAGGGCAATGGCTGCACCGGCTCCTGGAGGAAGAACTCCCCCGCTTGGATCGACTCCTTGAGAATCCCGGCGATCTCGCGCGCCTTCACATAGCTCGACAGCGGGGTCGTCGGCACGTCACGCCCCTTAACCTTGATCGAGCCGCTCTTGAGCTCAGCGTAGCTCACATGGCCAAACGGCTTGCCCTCGTTGTGGCCGTAGTTGTAGCTATAGTCGACGATCGGCGCAACGATGTCGGCATCGCGCACCGAGGTGTAGCGCGCCATCTCCTCATCGAGGATCGGGATGGGCACCCCGATGCCAACCGCGGCCGTCGTGCCGTAGCCGAGCATGCTCACCCCGCGGAAGAAGTCGGTGTCCATGTGCTTGAGGTCGCCGACGACTGCCAGGGTGCCCGCGCCGCCTTTGGGCACACCGTTCTCGCCACGTGCCTCGGTCGGGTTGTGCTGGGTCCCCTCCCAGGACACAT
>CAZIWQ010000289.1:0-6589 GCA_964542355.1 uncultured Armatimonadia bacterium | reverse complement strand
CGTCCCAATGCCGATGGTCCGGTAGTAGGGGTCGTTGAGCAGGGGACTGAGTTGGCCCGCCGAGCAGAAGCTGGCCGAGCCGAAGTCCTTCTTCACCACACCCATGTAGGTGTAGATGTCGCGCTCAACGCTGGCGTTAACCGCCACCCCATAGTTCTGGTAGCAGTTGCGGGGGTTGCTCAGGTAGGCCTGATTGAGGTCCTTGATGTTGAGCCAGGTGTCGAGCTTCTTGCGGGGGTAGCAGTCGGTCCCGTAGGCCTCCGCCACGAAGCGGACGTCCTGGCGGGCGATGAGGTCCTCGATCACATGGCCGCCCCCGTAGCGGAACTCGCCGGGATGGGGGTTGTTGAGCGGATCGTCCGCGCGCGGCTCGGTGGCACCGATGTACAGGTCCACCGCGGCCAGCCCGCCGTAGGCGGGGACGTCATTGAGCCAGGCGCGCGCGATCTTCATCCGCGGCGTGGTATGCCCCACGTTGATGACCGCACCGGTGGAGCACATCGGGCCGAAGGTCCCGGTGGTGACGACGTCGACCTTCGCGGCGGCCTGCTTGACGCCCTCCTCCGCCACGATGTCGATCATCTCTTCCGCGGTGACTACGACGGCCTGGCCCTTGCGAATCTTCTCGTTGATCTCGGCATAGGTCTTTGGCACGAGAGACAGCCTCCTTTACCGCTCTGCGGTCCGCTCCCGGACCCCGCGGGTACGACCGGGGTCGGTGAGGGACGGTGTCTGTGGGTGTGCAGCGGAGGCTGCGTGGTGGCAGTCGTCGGGGTAGTCGGGCTACACAGACGACGACGCAGCCTGGTACATCGCGGCATGGCGCCGGCTTACCCGGCGCCGAGGCATGCCCATCATCCCGACCTGTACGCAGTGAGCGACTGGCGTCATCCGTGTATCCCTCCTTCTGGGAACGGGGTCTGGTCCTGTGTGGCGCGCCGGACACTCCTGTCCGGCAACCTGGTCGGGCGCGGTACGCCGGACACTCTTGTCCGGCAGCCTGGTCGGGCGCGGTACGCCGGACACTCCTGTCCGGCAGCCTGGTCGGGCGCGGTACGCCGGACACTCGTGTCCGGCAGCCTGGTCGGGCGTACCGGTCCGGCATCTCCGGCGCCTACAGCCCGGTGAGCTCAAACTCGCCGGCCACACCCAGGGCGTCGCCCATCACGACCAGTGCCTGCCGCACCCCGGGCACTGTCATCGCCCACTCCACCGCGGGCTGGATGTCCTCGGCCACGCGCACCCGGTTACCGAGGGCACTGGCCATCGCATCGGAGAAGGCCGCGTCGGCGGCGATGATCAGCGCCGCGTCGGCCTTGCCGGCGCTGAAGGACGGCCCCACCGTGCCCGAGGAGGTGCAGACCCCCAGGGCGCCCACCGGCGGGAGCTTGATGCCAAGCTTGTTGCTCAGCGGCGAGCGGCCCGCCAGCACCGCGACCGTTCGCGGCGCGGTGCCGCTCAGGAAGATGTCGCCACCGTTCTCAACGATGACCTCCGCGCAGGTCTCCGCCAGGCGGCGACCGACATGCTCGGCCACCGCGCCCGCCACGGCCGCCATCGGCCCCACGCCCGCGCGCTGCGCGGCATCGTACATGGCCCTCACCAGGCCGGTGGCACCACCCGGCACCGGGAGCGGAGCCAGGCTGGTCCGGAAGTCGCGGCGGAACACGATCTCGGTCTCGATGGCCTGGCGGGCCTGCTTCGTCGCCGCCAGCGCGAGCTCCCGGATGCCTGCCGGAGCCTCGCCGGCGACGCCGGGAGCGCCGTCCGCCGCAGCCACCTGGATGTGCAGATCCGTCTCCCCGACTACCAGGCGGAAGGCCCTCAGGCCGGGAGCAGCGATCTGGCGTCGGTAGGTCCGGGGCTCAAATGCATCCATGCGCCTGGAAGAGCGGCCGATAAGTCGTTCTCCGGCCGCGAAGCCACACCAGATTGGCCCTGGAGGGCACTTGGCCGGTCCCTGCGCCTCGGGGGCCGGCCGGACGTGGCCTCCCGGGACGACCGTCTCCTGGTACCGCGCAGTGAGTATACACGGTCACCTGTGGGTTGACAAGACCTATATCGACTATGTATTTAGTTCCGGGGCGCTGGCGACCTCACGCCAGCATCCCGGTCAGGGCGGCACGCAGGCTGCCGTCGGTCACCACACCCTGGAGGTTCCCCAGGTCGTCGAGCACCATCACGTCGGCGCCCCCCGTCTGCGCCATGCGCTCGACGGCCTCGAAGGCAGGCCGGCTGTGGCGCAGGACCATGTCCTCGCGCAGCGGAGCCATCACCTCTTCGACGCGGGTGGTCGGCCACTGCCACGGCGGGACGCGCTGGAGCCCGGCGGCAGTCAGCACCCCGACCGGCTCCTGTGCCGCCAGAATCGGTACCCAGCCACGCGGCTGGCGCGCGTGGCAGTAGGGCGCCGCGACACTGAGCGGGGTGCCGACTGCGAAGGCAAGCTCGGGCGGCACGGCCAGTTCCCCCAGCGCGACGCGGGTGAGTGAGGCCCGTACCCGCTCACGCTGGTAGGTGACGCGGGCCATCGAGGTCAGGAGCAGGCCCATCCCCAGGTAGAACACGACGAGCAGCAGGCTCCCGCTCTGGATCCCCAGGAACACACCCAGGCCGGCGAGCGAGTAGCCGACGACCTGGCCCATGATGGAGGCGACGCGGGTGGCTCGCAGGAGGTCCTTCCAGTAGTGCCACAGGAGTGCGCGCAGCACACGGCCCCCGTCCAGCGGGAACCCCGGGACCATGTTGAAGATGGCGAGCACGAGGTTGGCGATTGCCACGCGCTCGAGGGAACGGACGACCAGGGGCGCCGGCGCATAGTGGGCGACCAGCCACCAGCCGACCCCGAAGACCAGCGCGAGCAGCAGGCTCATCCCCGGGCCGGCGAGTGAGATCAACAGCTCGTCGGTGGCCTTGCGGGGCTCTTCATCGACCTGCGCGACGCCACCGAACACAAACAGCGTAATGCGGCTCACGCCGATGCCTGCGCGGCGAGCCACAAACGAGTGCGACAACTCATGCGCCAGCACGGAGGCGAAGAACAGGATCGTGGTCGCTACCGCGGCCGCCCATGTCTGCCACTGCCGGGCGGGGTCGGAGACCCCGGGGAAGGCATGGGTACCCAGGTCCCAGATGACCAGGGCGAAGATGATGAGCCAGGAGCTGTTGATCTCAATGGCGATGCCCCCGACCCGACCGATATGCCAACCTCGCAGGATTGCTCACCTCGTGTAGGTCTGAGAATGCCGCCGGTCCATGCGCCCTACTGCCATTGTAGTCTTGTCCCCGTGCCCGGATAGACACTTCCCGCCATCCTGTCCATCCTGTTCGTTCGCTCCCCCCGCCGGGAAGCAGCGAACCTTGTGGCCTCGCCGTCTGTCTATACGGATAGCCGAACGCCGGCGCGCGTCTATCCCTGCCTCGCGACTGTGCCGCAGCCCCCCCGACCTCAGCCACGTCTTTCGCGGTGGACCCCTCCGGGCCCTCTCTGCGGGAGACTGGTGTGGGCGGGGTCACGTTGCGTACCAGTCACCGGAAGGTATCCGAAGATGGCCATGAGACCCCCGCTATCCGCTGGTCTGCGACTGTGCGCGCTGGCCCTCATACTGGGAACGCCCGTGGTGGCCGAAGAGTTCACCGCCGCGGACCTCAAGTTCACCGAGGAGCCGGTGAGCGGCGAGGTGGACGTCCGGGCCGAGCTGCGCACCGGCGCCGCGTGGAACGCGACGTCGGTTGCGCGCATCGTCTTCAGCTACCAGGATGCCGCCAACTACCTGTACGTGCAGGCGGCGGCGAGTGGCACACTCCTCGGCGAGGTCCGCGCGGGAGCCGACGACGTCCTGGCCACTCACGCCGGGTGGCCGACTCCCCTGGCGGCCGGTGTGCACCAGCTCACCATCAAGCGGCGCGCATGGTCGATCCGGGTCGTGTGTGACCGGGAGACGATCCTGACCGCGTACGACGACTTCTCCCCCGGAGACCGCATCGGGTCGGCGGGACGTGGCGTGGAGGTCACAGATCTTCATACCCAGCCCATCGGCGAGATGATGTTCTCGGATGACTTCGCGCGGCCGCCGGGTGAGCCGGACCCGTGGACGCCGGCGCGCGGAACCTGGCAGATCCGCCTCCCGGAGTCGCGCAACCTCTCCGCCGATCCGGTGAAGACGGCCAACCCCTTCTCCTACGTGGCGACCGGCGGGCCGGCCCTCAGTGTCGCCGGCTCCTCGTACTGGGACGGGTACCAGGCCTGTGTCGCCGTCAAGCCGACGGGACAGGGGCTCGTCGGGGTCGCGTTCTACGTGCAGGATCCCGCCAACTACCTGCTGTTCCGCGTCCCGGTCATGGCTGAGGGGGCCAAGCCCGACGCGGCCAAGGCCGAGTTGGTCCGGGTGGTCGCCGGGGTCGAGACGGTGCTGGCGGAGCACGCCGGCGCGGTCGCCACCGACAAGTGGTGCGAGCTGAGCGTTCGCGCCCACGACGGACGGCTCGAGGGCCTGCTCGACGGCGCGACCGTCTGTCGGGCGCAGGATGGGACCTTCGGACAGGGACAGCTTGGCCTGTACATGGACAAGTGCACCAAGGCCTATTTCGATGATGTGCTCTTGCGCCCCTACCAGGTCATCGAGGACGACTGCCGGGCGGAGGGTGGCATGCCCGTCGACCAGGTACTGGGGACCTGGGTGATCTACCAGGAGCGGCTGTGCGGGCGGCCCGAGCAAGCGAATGCGATGGCCATCGGCCTGACGGGATCTCAAGCGTGGCAGGACTACTGCGCAAGCGCGGACATCCTGCCCTGGACGGCGGGGGCGGCGGGCCTGTACTTCGGGTGCACCTCGGCCCGCGACTACTACCTGTTCCGCTGGGGCCAGGACCGCACGACCCGGGGCCAGGACAACCAGGAGCTCTGGCAGGTCGTCGATGGCAAGGGAACGCTCCTGGCCGGCCGGCCGGTGCCCATGAGCCGAGCCACCACATACCACGTCCAGGCGACACTGGACCGCGACTACGTCAGTGTCAGCGTCGACGGGGTCCGCGTACTGGAAGCGGTGGATACCGGGCGGGCGAGCCGCGGGCGCGTAGGGTATTACGTGGAGGGGAGCAGCCAGGCGGTCGCCGCTTTCGACAACCTGCAGGTGCGCTTCCTCGATCCGCCGGCCGAGCCGGTGTCGATCACGGAGCAGTTCGCCCGGGAAGACACGATGGCCGACTGGGCACGCCCGTTGGCCTCCTGGCAAGCCCTGAAAAACCGCCTGTATGCCTACGACCTCCCGGCCTGGGGCGACTTCGACCTGCGGATCCGCCTCAGCTACATGATCGGGCGTGCGGGGACGATCGGCCTGCGTCTGGCAGCCACGCCGGCCGACCTTGAGGCCGCGTCTGATACCCTCCGGCTCGTGACCGAGAAGGACAGCCCCGAGCTGCAGTGCAAGGTCGCCGCGGATCGCGGCGTGAGCGGCAAGGCCCGTCCGGACGACGAGGACCCCCTGCTCGAGGTCGAGCGGCGCGGAGCGTGTCTCATCGCCCGCCTCGATGGCAAGCTCCTCGGCTGGGCGCGTGCCGCCGACGGGGCGACGGCACCGACGGTCGGCCTCAAGCTCGATGGCATGGGCGTCAACCTCAACAACGCGACCCTCACTTCGCCGTGCATCGTCGACGCCGCTTTCGCCGGTGCACCGACACAGTGGCGGCCCCAGGCCGGGGTCTGGGAGATCAGTGACCGCTGGAACTGCCAACCGCAGTGGGGCTGGTTCTGTGGCCGGCAGGCGGAGACCCCGCTCATCTGGAGCAAGCAGAGCTTCAGCGGCGACATGGTCTTCGAGTTCTGGGCCGGGGTGATGATGGACCTGCGCGGCGGGCCCGGCTACAGCCATCCCAGCGACCTCAATGGCGTCATCTGCGGGGATGGTGAGAAGCTGTGCAGTGGGTATGCCTTCGTGTTCGCGGGCGACAACAACACCCGCAGCAAGATCCTGCGCCTGGGGGAGAGCGTGGCGGAGACCACGGACTTCAAGTTCACCAACCCCATCTCCGGCGGCGATCTGAATGCCTTCCATCGCCACTGGTTCCACTGCCGGGTCGAGCGCACGGGCAGCCACCTCACATTCCTGATCGATGACCGCAAGGCGCTCGAGTACGACGACCCCAATCCCCTCTCCGGCGGTCACGTCGGCTTCTGGACGCACCAGAACAACGGCATCATGATCGCCCGGACCCGCATCGCCTACAAAAACACCGGAAGCAAGTAGGAGATGCAAGGAACAGAATTCAGAATGTACGGCGGGCGGGCGCGGAAGGCAGGAGGGGGTTCGGGGGAACGATCATCTCTCCTCTGTCTTCTCCGTGTTGTCTCCGTGTTGTCTCCGTGCTCTCCGTGTCTCCGTGGTTGCTCTGACTGCCGTGGTTGCCGTCGCTACGCACATGGCGTCAGCACCAGCAGCCCCCCCGTCACGGTCTGCGAGAACCGGAGCTGCCCCGTCGGGCCGGCAGTCACATCGAGCTCCGGGCGGCCCGCGCGGCCCAGGTCCAGGCTGATGTGATGCCGTGAGCCCGCTCCGATGCGGTAGACCCCGTCCGCCATCGTGAAGCGGAT
>CAZIWQ010000288.1:0-7647 GCA_964542355.1 uncultured Armatimonadia bacterium | reverse complement strand
GCCTCGACCTCGTCGCGGCAGGCGTAGAGTCAACTAGGCCTGGAAAATGGCTGCCCTGCGGGACCATTCGTCCTTCGGACGACGGCAGGCACCCCCCGGCGCTGAGGGTACGTGGCCAACGACCGCCGGGTCTTGTCGTCTGCAGGCCGCGCACCCGCCCTCCACACGACCTCGGCAACCGTCAACGGTTCGCGACCACGGCGCCGCCGCTGTGCACCACCTTCCCGACCCGCAGCACCACCGGCCCCAGCAGCCCCGACTCGATCAGCGGCGAGTCCTGCGTGAAGTGCTTCCACGTCGTGAAGGTCACGCGCGGGGTCGGTGGGCGCCGCTTGCCCTGCACCAGCCACTGCGGCCACGCCTTCAACGGTCCGCCCGGGGCCCATTCGCAGTCATCGGGGTACTGCTCATCCCCGATGAGCCGGTTCGGCCACAGGTTCGTGACCTCCACCTCGAGGTGGTTCTCACCGGCCCGCGCGACACCCGTCACCTCCACCCGGAACGGTGGCTTCCACAGGACGCCAAGGTCCTTGCCATTGAGCCGCACCCGGGCCATCTCGCGCACCTGCCCCAGGTCGAGCAAGAGCACATTGCCGCGGGCGAGCAGCGGCCGTGGGATGTCAACCGTCTGCGAGTACGTCGCTGTGCCCGAGAAGAACTTGATGCCGGGGTCATCGCTCTCCGTCCACGAGATCAGCTCCGCGAAGGTCGCGCGGACGGGGGCACCCCGGTGCGGCGGGAAGGCGATCCGCCACGGGCCGGTGACTGCGTGCGGTGGCGGGACCCCCGATACCCGCCGGGTCATCCGCCGCCCGGCAGCGGTTGTCAGCTTGTAGACGCCTGCCGTCCACGCCGTGAGCGTCAGCCGGCCGTCGCGGGCCACGACGAGCGTTGGCTCCGGCGCCGCGGCCTCCCCACCGCCCTGCTCCATGCCGTCGGGGATGTCCAGCACCTGGTTCTCCCTGATCGTGCGCGTCGCCGACTTCCCATTCAGGACGTAGTCCACGCGCAGCTCCTTGACCACCATCGGCGCCGGATCGCCGGCGAGCGCATTGCCGGCCACGACCGACAAAGCCCCGTCGTGCACCATGCCCGCGAGCTTGTCGGTGACATCGCGCCAACGCTCCTGGGGCGGCTCCGGCGCTTCGAGGGGGATGATGCCATAGCGGGCGCGCCGGATTGTCAGCGCCCTGCCGGACCGTCCGTCCTCCGGGAGCTTCAGCGTCTGGTTCTCCTCGATCGTCTTGCTCAGCGACTGACCGTCCAGCGTGTAGTCGACCTGCAGTTGCTTGACCACATTCGGCGCCGGGTCCCCGGCGAGGGTGTTGTCGGCTTTCACGGTGAGCGTGCCATTGCGGAGCAGACGTGCCAGCACGGCGGTGACATCAGCGACGTCCGGCTGCTCAACCGCGAGCACACCGTAGACGGCCTTGCGAACCTCGAGCTTGCCCGGCGGCAGCGGCGTGGGCTCGAACACCGATCGGCCATTGCGCTGGAGCGAGACCACCGGGTCGGCCCGGGGGGCCGGCTCGCGGAACACCACAAACGCTGAGCCGCACGGGCCGAGCCACAGCGGCAGGATCGTGCGCCCGTCCGCGACGCGATACACCGCCGGCCGCTCGATTGCACCCGTGTCCGGGTGCCATACCTCAGGTCGGCGACCACTCACGCGGAAGCTGCACTCGATCGACTCCGCGCGCTGTCGCTGGTTGGCGATGAAGTAGACCTCGGCGGAGCCCACGGAGCGATGGATGGCCCGCAGGCTGGAGTTGGTCCGCATGCCACGCAGCTCATAGTCCGGCTCCGCGCCGCACCGCGCCAGCACCTCCGCCAGGGGCTTGCCCCAGATGAGGGTCCCCTTCCCGACGGCGTGCTCGGTGACGGTTTTGCCATCACAGGGGCCCCATACTTCGTCGGCGAGGGCGGCGACGCGGGCGTCGCAGGCGGGATAGTCGGTGAGGCCGGGGGCGCGGGTGGGCTTCGGCCCGACGACGATTGCGCCGGCGCGGATGAGCTCGCGCACCTTCGCCAGCACCGCCGGCGTCATCGTCCTGCCGGGGGGCAGGACGAGCACGCGGTAGCCCATGCCATCCGGCAGGATGAGGCGCCCCCGGCGGACCGCCATGCGTGAGAGGATCACCTCGGTGCTGCAGCCGTCGTAATCGTAGCCGGCAGGGGGGGGCGGGTTGAGGCCGCCGCGGCCCGGCAGGCCCGCAGGCGCGTCCTCCCCGGTGAAGTAGCACAGGTCGGCCGCGAAGCGGCCGGCCTGCAGCATGAGCTGGCAGCGCGACAGGTACTGGATCCAGGCGGCCCCCGGCGACCACCACGTGAGCGTGCGCTCAAAGTGCGTGCCATGCGGGCCCATGGTCATGCCGGGGAGCAGCCCCGCCCACGGCTGGTGCGCGTAGCGGTGGAAGATGAAGCGGTTCACTCCGCCGCAGTAGACGCGGTCCCCCAGGGCCTTGAGCGAGTAGGGGTGTGCCAGCCACTTGCCCTGTGGTGCATCGGCGGTGAACGATTCCGCGCCCACGACCGTGCGGCCCCAGGTGTGTGCGGCCGAGGCGGCAAGCTTGGCCGAGGCACTGTCGCCGCCCTCGCCAACCCAGAACTCGCCCATCGGGATGTCGGCGCGCCCCCCGCACTGCAGGTCATCGAAGTTTCCGTTCCCGTACGGCTCGACGGAGAGCAGCAGCCCGTAGCGGTGGCACAGGGTGGCGAAGTACCCGTAGTAGTTGTCGGCAAACAGGTCGGCCAGCGTGCGCCGCAGGTCCCACAGGAAACGCTCCGAGACCTCGACGCTGTCCACGACCCGCCCGGCCATCGCCGGGAGATAGGGGAGAGGGTCATACCCGCGCCGCCGTGCAAACTCCTCCCGCAAGCGCGGAGTCCAGTTCTGGCAGCCGACCTCGTAGCTGTCGATGAGCACGTGCTTGAGGGTCCGACCGACTTGCGGTCGACAGTCGCCAATCACCTGCTCCAGCATCGCCGTGAAGTGGGCGCCGACCGCCGCCTTGCTCAGCTTGTCGCACTCGAGGCCCCGCCCCGGCTCCGGCGCGGGATGGTTGTCCTTGCCGGTCGGGGTGTGGCCGAAGCGCAGGATCGTCCAGTCGCCCGCCGGCACGTCCCACTCCAGCCGCCCGGAGGCCGCCAGATGGCCGGTGAGGTCGACGATCTGCGCGTGCGGGACGGCGCTGGTGGCGGGCACCTGCTGCCGGTCCGGTTCGCCCGCACCCCCGCGCACATACCCCGCCTTCGCCGCCCAGCCGTTGAGGCGAAAGCCGCGCTCCAGCTTGATCTCCGCCAGCGCCACGTTGCTCACCCGCGAGCCGGACCGCGTGAACGCAACCCGGAAGCAGCGCCCGGAGACGGGAGGGAAGCTGATTGTCGTCGGGGGGCGTGTCACCTCGCTCTCCGGGAGCGCAAGCGAGGCCACGGACGCGAACGTGGCTCCGTCGGCTGATGCCAACAGCTCGGCGCGCATTCCGGTCTCGTGCGACAGCGCGATCAGGCTCAGGGCGCGGATCGTGGTCGGTCGGGGGAAGCCGAACTGGACATACGCCTGCTTCCCCGCGCTGCGCAATGACAGCGTCGACGCGCTATTCGGGTCACCGTCGGTAGCCCGGGCGGCGTCGAAGCCCGGCACAGTGGCAGTGAGGGTGGGCCGCTCCCCGGGGATCGGTGATGCCTCGTCCGGGGGAGTGGGGAAGGCGAGCACCGCAATGTCGCGGTAATACTCGCGGCGCGTCGGCGGCTGCGGGAGCGCTGCGGCGAAGTGGGCCGGGCCGCGCACCTGCGCCTCACTGGTCACCACCATCTGCATCGCCTGCGCGGGCGTGACCCACGGGCCGCCGCTGCTGGACCACCCCGCGCAGTTGTGGATGCACAGCTCCAGCCCCCGGGAGCT
Organism: uncultured Armatimonadia bacterium; assembly: GCA_964542355.1. Taxonomy (GTDB): domain Bacteria; phylum Armatimonadota; class Zipacnadia; order Zipacnadales; family JABUFB01; genus CAZIWQ01. Next base: position 3,743 of record CAZIWQ010000288.1, on the reverse strand, counting down.
GGCCTCGGCCACCGCGTGTTTCACCATTGTCCGCCACCGGGCACTCATGTACGGCACGGGCCCCGGCAGGATGCCATCGGTCACATCGAGGATCTGGGCGCCACCCAGCCCGATCTCCTTCATCGCCTGCAGGTCGGCCGTGATGCCGTCCTTGCTGATGTTGCCGTTCATCCAGTGCCACCACGTATGCGGCCGTGCGGTAGCGGGCGGGTTGGCGAAGTCGCGCTCCAGCTCCGGCAGCGTGACAGCGTGCCCGGGCGAGGACGCCGCCAGCAGCGCGATGAGATAGGCGGCAGAGGCCAGCCTGGTCGTGAGCCGATGTGCGACAGTCATGTCGTCTCTCTCCCGCACTCGTCGCCCTCGCGGGTGTTGGCGCGGCTTCCAGCCGCGCCGGTGTTCGCACGGAACAGCATCCTGTAGGAGCGGCTTCCAGCCGCGACTTCCCATGGGAAGAGACAACACCGTCGCAGCCGCGTCTGGCCGCTCCCAGTGCGCCGCGATTGGCCCTGCGTGCGTCACCACACCCATCGCGGCTGGAAGCCGCTCCTACAAGGGGCCACTGGTCATGTGGTACCGGCGCGGCTGGAAGCCGCGCCAACACGACTTCTGCGACAGACTCGAAGGGGCTGCACCGGGGGCAGGCTCGCGAGAGCAAGACGCGATCCTTCGTCGCCGCGGCTTCTGCGAAGCCGCGTTCGCTCCTCAGGATGACATCGGCCCAGAGGCCCGGTTCGTGCGGCCGCCGACGGACTGGCCAAAAAGCAGCGGCGTCGACTCCCTCGACACGCTCCCCCCGCCGACCGGGACGGTCGGCCTCCGCGACACTGGCTCGTCCCCCGCCCGGCCCTCACGGCTTGAACTCGAGGAACCCGGCCCGCGTAACATCGTACGAATGCCCCTGCGTGCCCTCCCACATCAGCCACAGGTCATCGGCTGCCTTGCGCACGGTGATGTTGCACGCCACGCGCGTGCCCGGGGCCGGCGATAGGTCGAGCATCGCGAACGGGATGCCGAACTCGGCCGTCCAGCGCCCCGGCTCCGGGATGCGCGCCTTGAACGCGATGGCACCGGGGTCCATTGCGGCGGGCTCATCGTCGCCACTGGGCGTCGTCCCGTACTGGAGATGGCCGTTGGCGTAGCCGCGGATCACACAGATGGGGGTCTTCTTGCCCTCGCGCACGACCCGCACGCTGATCTCCACGGCATCGCTTGCCCCCCAATCGTTCCCCGCGAGGCGGCTGTCCGGGCGGACCGCGTTGTCCACGGCGATGAGCAGCCGGTCGGCGTCGTAGGCCAGCCACGCCCGACTCTGCCGCGTTGCCTTCGTTCCGGTCACGTCCTGGGCGAGCAGCATCGCGGCGGTGGGGTCGGCCGTGTTCCACTCCTCGGGTGCGAGCGCCCCGTCGAGCGTGACGGCGGCCGCCAGGCGGGGGACCTTGAACACCGGCGCCGGTCCCTTCTTCGCCGGGCCGCCCCCGCCCGCGGCCGTCTGCAGCGCAGGCAGCGGCTGCGGCGCCCCGTAGGTCCAGGCCTCGCGCGGCGGCGTCGGCCGCAGCTCATCGGCGACCAGCCCGATCTGCTCGAACGGGATCGGCTTGAACCCGGGGAGCCGCCGGAAGACCTCGGAGTCGGGGCGGAGCCGGAAATCACCGTGCGCGGTATCGACGAACCCGGGGTCGCGGTCGGTGACCCAGTTCTCCTCCGGGGTCCACTGCCAGTTGCCACTACTCACCTGGGCACACATCACGATCAGGTTACGCACCGCGCGGTTGACGCGTGGCGTCCCGGGGGGCGGGTTGAGGAACCCCACCAGCTCCGGGTACCGCGTCGTGTACGGCGGCTTCGTGATGTCCACCTCCTGACGCAGCTTGGGGATCCAGAAGCAGCCCGCGCCGCCGTCGAGCGCCTCCTGCCAGCGCTTGTCATTCCACGGGGCGGAGCCGAGGGCCCGCTTGCACTCGACGAAGATGTTGTTCTCGGCGAGGTTGCCGTGGCCCCCGTGCGAGAACACGGTGCCGAACGAGCCGCGGCCCGGCTCGCCGCAGCGGAAGAACACGTTCCCGAACACCGTGTCGCCGCCGTCGCCGTCATCGAAGTAGACCGCAGCGTTGCCGTGTCCCATCGGGCTGCCGATGTTGTGCCAGAAGTTGTAGCGGATGATGTTGCCCCGGCACGAGGGGTTGCGGCCCTTGTAGTAGGCCCCGCAGTCGTCCGTCTGCGTGCAGATGTGGTGCACGATGTTGTACTCGAAGATGTGGTCATTGCCGCCGATCCCGATGGCCTGGTGTGGTGCGTCGTGGATCAGGTTGTGGGCGGCCCGGTTGCCCACACCCTCCAGCACGAGCGCGTCGGCGTGGGTGAAGCGCAGCCGCGTGTAGTCGTAGATGTGATTGTTGAGGGCTTCGTGCCCCGCCGGGGTGAGGGTCTTGCGGTCGCCGCCGGCGAGCCGCAGGCCGCCCGAGCCGGTGTCGTGGATATCACAGGCCTCGACGCGGTGCCCCGTGCCGCCCGTTACCCGGACCCCGATCTCGCGGACGTTGCGCACCTCACAGGCCTGGATGCGATTGCCTTTGCCGCCGCTCACCAGGATGCCGTCAGCCTGGCACGCCTCGACGATGAACCCCCGCACGGTGACGTTCGTGCAGTCGGTGAGCGAGACGACGGGACCGGCCAGGGTGGAGAGCACGATGCGTGCCCCGGCGAGGGCCGCCGGCGGCCACAGATACAGCACCCCCGCCGCGCGGTCGATGAAGTACTCTCCCGGCCGGTCCAGCTCCTCCAGCACATTGATCGCGCGATAGCGGCGCGGGGAGGGGTTGCCCTGCTTCACGCTATACACGCTGGGCTCGGCCAGCGTGATCTGCCGCTGCGCGGTGTCGACCGACTTGATGCGGATCGTCTCGTTGAACCAGTCGAAGCACCAGTAGCCCTGGAGCCAGACACCCGCGGCGACGTTCCAGCGCGCGGGCCGGTCGCCCTCGTACTCGAAGATGCCGGGTCGGGTGGTCTTGTCGCCCCCGCGTGGGTATGAGCCGGAATCGATGATCCGGGCGATGGTGGTCCAGCCCTCGTTCGGCCAGCACGCGAGGGTCATGCGCCGGTCGTTGAAGAACACCTCGGGCCCCGCGGGGAAGCTGGAGAAGCGCGCGGGGAACTCCCCGGGGATCGGGATGCCGAGCGCCTTCAGGTCGGCTCGCACGATCGTCTCCCGGCCGGCGGGGTCGAGCCGGGCGACGACGGTGGGATCGGTGACGGGGCTGAAGGCCTCGGCTCCGAGCGTGCGGCCGCCGCTGAGGCGCACCTGCTCGTCGGCAGCCGCCCGGAACACCACCGGGTCCTGCTCGGTGCCCGAGTCTGCGGCGGTCAGCGCAAAGGTCTGCGCCTGCTCGTAGGTGCCACCACGCACGACCACGGTGACGCCCCCGGTCGGGAGGGGGCCGGCGGCCTTGATCTGCCGGACGGCCTCGCGGGCCCGCCCCAGCGTGGCGAACGGGCCGTCGGTCCCGTCAGCGGTCGGGTCGGCCGACCTCCCGGACCACGTGTCCTTCCCGTTCGTGGCGACGTAGAAGCGTGCCGATTCGGCGAGGCCGCTTGCCTCGACCATGAAGACCAGTGCGCCCACTGCTAGCAGCGGTGTCAGCGTGTTCATCTCAGGTTGCCTCCTGGGTGATATGAACCGCACCTCACCCCCCGGCCCCCTCTGCTCCGAAGATTGGGGCATGCCCTCACCCCGGCCCTCTCCC
>CAZIWQ010000287.1:0-7650 GCA_964542355.1 uncultured Armatimonadia bacterium | reverse complement strand
TCGCCGCAGTCCCTCGCCCTACAGCCGGCTACGGCGACCGCCACGCCGTCTGGGCAACAATCTCGATGCTGTCACCAGCCCCAACGTCCAGCACCTCGTACTCGCCGCCAGCCCTGAACTGGTCGATCCCCTCCCGGTCGGCGAGCACGAAGCTCTTGTCCACGGCGCTCTTGAGACGCACCGGCGTCCCGTCAGGGACCGCACGCACGAGCTTGCCGTCGAACAGACCCGGGTTGACGCTCAGCTTCATCACCGGCGGCCGGCTCACCACCACACCCCCGGCGGGATCGACACGCTCGATCGCCCCCCACGCCAGCGCGAAGGGCATGTTCACCCCGAGTGTCCACAGGTCGGCGCCGGCCGCAGCCACGGAGACGACCTGATACACCGACGGGTAAGCGCTGCTCGCCGCGCGCACGAGCAGATGACGGCCGACCATCGCCGGGGTCGGGGCCGGGCCACCGGGTGGCGTACGCAGCGTCAGAGTCCTGGCGACGGTGTCACTGCGCACGACCGCTCCGCCCACGTTCCCGGGCGAAGTGATACGCTGTCCGCCACAGGCAAGCTCGCCGCCGCCGAGCAGCACGAGATCGGTGACCTGCCCGTCGCGGCGGGTGACGAAGCCAAAGCGGCCCCGGAAGGCGACCTGCATCCCGTCCACGGCGACCTGCCGCAGCACGGTGTCGTCGAGGGCGCTGAGGAGGTAGTCGACGCGAGGGCCACGACCATCGGCGCTGTCGATGCGGAGGGCCACGGCGTCACAGTCGGCGTGCTCGCCGTGCCCCGCCGGCACAATGGCAAGCCGGGTGACCTGGCGCACGCGCGCGGCACTGCGCGTTGCCTCCAGCACGCCCGCGAACACGCTCCCCCGGGCGGCGGGGGTCACGCGGTCGCGCACGATGAGGTGACCCTCGAACGGGCTCTGCCCCCGCACCCCGTAGCCTTCCGCCTTCGCGCGGATCACCTCGCGGCCCGGCGCCCCCACCATCGTGAGGTGGAAGGCTTCCTGCGGGCGATCGGAGACACGCAGAGCACCGTCCCCGGCCTCATAGGTGGCATCAATGCGAGCCCAGAACGCGGGGTCGAGCTTGCGCCCGAAGTCGACCGCCGTCGGGGCCTCGCCCGGCACGGTGACGGTCAGGTCACGGTACTCCCAGTCATAGTTGTAGTAATGCAGCAGGCCGAGGGAGCCACTGTCGGCCGGTGCCCCTGCCACATCCACCCCGCCGCACGGCTTCCCGGCGACCCACAGCTTCGCCTGCGGCCCCTCGACCTCGACACGCACGGCGACGGGCTTGCCCACGGGGAACTGGTCCACCGGCAGCATGATGACGCGGCGATGGCTCTCATTGCCGGGGGCGGTGGTGAACACGAACACCGCCCGCTCGCGGTCGCCCGAGGGCTTGCCGGTGCGGGTCAGGGTGAAGGTCACCGTCGCGGTGCGGTACGACCGTCGGGTCAGCAGGTAGCGATCGGGCTGGGATACGCCCGTCGAGGGACGCCACACGGCGCTGACCCCGCCATCGGTCCGCACGCGATGCAGATCGAAGAGGAAGCTGTAGCCCGGGCGGCTCATGGGGGCGACCGCCGGCCCGGCCAGACTGCCTGTCGCCTGCGCCTCCCATGCGCCCGACGTCGCGAGACTGACGGTGAGGTCTTCCGGTGAACCCAGCGAGTGGAACAGGTAGTCGCGCGTAGTCGCCCCGGCGATCCGGAAGATGTCGGCGGTGTAGAGTGGCTCGCCCGCCTCATCTCGTACCAGGGCCACCGTGCGCCGATACACGGAGGACTGTGGATAAGCGCCCTCGCACGACGCCTCCACCACATCGCACGGTCGGTGCAGCGCCAGCAGCGCGAGCTTCCCGACGGCGTTCATGCGCTGGCCCTGCTCGTCGAGCATGACCGTGCAGTGGCTGGCGGTATGCTTCTCCCACCCCCCGCACTTGATGTCGGTCCAGGTCGTGGGATAGCCGAGGTCGGCGGAGAAGTCGTACCCGTAGCGCAGCACGTTGATCGCGAGCTTATCGCCATGCCCATGCGCGTAGGAGCCTTTGCTGAAGGTGAGGGGGACGTGCTGGCGGGTCGCGGGGTCGGCCCCGGCCCGCAGGATGGCGATCTGGCCGTCGCAGAACAGGTGCGAGGCCGGCGGGGAGGCAGCCGCCGCCTGCCCCGCGAGTGGCTCCTGCGCATGGAACAGGGTCCACCAGTCGGCCCGGCCCCCGCGGAAGGCCTCGAGGTCGCCGCCCGCAGCCGCAAGCAGCCGGGAGGCATAGTAGCCCGCCTGTTCCGGCAGGCGCAGCAGGGCCCGCTCCTCGACGGGGCTGTAGGCCGGCGTCGTCCGCAGCGACACCCCTCGCGATCCGCCAACATCCCCGATCTGCGGCACACGACCGTCGCAGTCCACGTATCGCAGGAAGTCATACAGCATCCCCAGCCGGTAGCGGGGGTCATGGTACAGGTCCAGCGGTGTCGGGAACTGCGGCGGCGCGACACACCCGTGAAGCCATTCGCCGATCAACAGCGGCGTCTGGGCATTGCCCACATTGTAGCCGGTGGAGTCGTAGATGAACTTGCCGTCGCGGAACCATTCGTTGCTCAGCAGCACGCGCAGCCCCAGGTCGCTGTCCAGCGCCTCGGACACGAGCTCGGGACTGCCCAGACAGTGCGCCAGGGCCGCCAGTGCCGTCATCTCGTACATCACGAAGTCCCCGTCGAGGTACGGCATCAGGCGGTGGAGGTACTCGTAGACGTACCCCAACAGGTCGCGCTGCAGGTGATAGGTGAGGTCGTCACCGTTCCGGCGCCCGGTGCCCGTGTAGTTGATATCGCCCCGCGCGGCGAAGAACCGGACCAGGGAGCTATCCGTGGCGATGCCGTCCCAGACGAGGTCGGCTGCGAGGATCAGGTTCTGCACCAGGAACCGTTCGAACGTCTGCCCGATGTAGCCATCCTGGCGTTGCGAAGGGCCCTCGATACAGCCGTCATAGGTCGCATACAGGTCCGCCAGCCGCAGGAGCATGAGCCCGGCCTTGTGGGAGTACTTCGTCTCGCCGGTCAGCGCGTACGCCAGCGCGAGCTGCTGGATCGGGGTGCCCCCGCGGTACTTCGAGCCACCGTCACCCTCGTACGGAGAGGCGAAGAGCTTGCCGAGGAGGTAGTAGCGGTACGCGGCCACGAAGTAGTAGCGCCGGCCGGGGTGCAAGAACCCGGCCGGGGCGAGCCAGCCATTGCCATCGTCATGCACGACCACCTCCGCCCCACTCTCCGGGTGCTTCACAGTGCAGCCGTCGTACCAGGTCTCCCCGCCCTTCGAGCAGCGCCAGCGATACGGCTGGTCGAGGGTGGCGGTGAAGGTGCCGCGGGCCCCCCCGTGGATCGGGCACCCGAGCTCGAAGCTCGGACACAGGGCGCGGGGGTTGCCGGCGGGGATCAGCCCATAGACGTACTCATCGGTCTGCGCGCACCACCAGTCGGCATCAGCGATGATCTGGGCCGCGAGCTTCCTGGCCCACGGCCGGGAGGCGGCGTTCTGACGCCCGCGGTCGCGGTCCTGCCGATCGATGATCGACTGGAAGCCCCGGGTCTTCGCGCGCCGCATCACGACTGCGAGTGCCGGGGCGACGCGGGCCGCGTCCTCGCCCCGCCGTTGGGCGGCCAGCTCGTCGCGACAGCGCCTGGTGAGGGCCGCGGTGTCGACGGCAACCCGCGGCTGGACAGGCTCCCCGGCCACCTCGATCTCGGCGATCCACAGGCGGCGGTCAGCGTCCGGAGCAGCCCCCCCGGGCGGCTGCACCAGCCGCAGGGCCTCGATCGCCCCCGCGGCCGTCGTGAGCACCGGGGAGGCCGCCGCCGCGCGGTCACTCACCCACATCCCGAGGGGTTCCCACTTCCCGGCACGGAAGCCCTCGATCGCGAGCCGGCGCGAGGTGACCGGGCTCGCGCCCGGGCCGCCCCAGACCACGCGCACTGACTGCACGCTCACCTGGCAGGGGAAGATGACGGCGAGCGTGTGGGTCACTTCCCAGTTGTCGGAGGCCCAGCACGCCGCCGGCCGCGTATCGCCATCGATGGCGAGGGAGGCGTGGTAGCCGTCGACGCCCCAGCGGCTGCGGTGCTCACTGTCGGCGACAGCGACACACCCGTCCATGCGAGCCAGGTTCACGGGCGCGCACTTGCCGTGCACAGCGAGAGCCAGTAGCAGGATACCGGACATGGCTGCCTCCATTGCGTGCCGTTCCCTGGCACCCCTACTCCGCGGTCCCATAGCCGCCGACGATCGGGCAGCAGCGCCGGATGTTGTCCGCACCCGCGGTCTCGGTCAGATAGGCATGCAGCTCAGCGCGACGGCCCGCCGGTACCGCGAGCGTGACCGCTAGCGGCAGCCGGGGCGCCAGCTCGTCGGTTGCGTACACCGTCCCGGGGCCCGAGCGGTGCGGGGCCGGCACGAACCGCGTCGCTTCGGTCTTGCGGATGATCTCCTCCCCCGCGAGCCGCACAACCTGCAGCTCAGGGGTGGCACAGACGATGCGTCCCGCCTGCGGCTCCGGGCAATGCAGCACGAAGTCCACGTAGTAGACGCGGTCATAGTCGCGGCCCTCGTCCAGGACGAGAGCGTGCCCGTCCGTGTAGATCGTGCTCGCACCCCCGTCCGGGCGGGGCATGTCGAGGGCGGCCGCGGCATTGGGCACCCGCACCGGCCCGGTGACCCGCCAACTGTGCTTGAGCACGAGCGTGATCTCGTCAGCGATCAGCGTCTCCCCGGAGTCGACCAGCGCCGCGGTGCAGGTGTACGTCGCCTGCGGCGCCAGTGCGGCGGCGGGATAGAGTGTGAAGCATCGCCGCATCAGGCCGGCCTTGCGGTGCGAGGCACCGGGGCGAACCGCCCAGCCCGTGGGGGCCGTCACCTGCAAGCCGGCCGTGGCGGAGAACGCGCCCCGTGCCGTCAGCGTGAGCGTGATGCTCTCACCGGGTGCGATGGTGGGCTCACCGCCATAGTCGGTGACTAACTGCAGCTCGCCCTGCTGCTTCGTCACCGCCCAGTCGAGGTGCTTGAGCCTGCGCGACACGCGCCCCTGGCCGGCGAGCTCGGAGGCACCCAGTCCCTCAAGCTGATCCGTGTCGCCCAGCCGCAGCGGGGCGTCGTGGGCTGCGAGGATGCCCTGCGCCGCCTCGTGGGTCCAGTCGGCGAGCTCTCCCAGCGTCCCGGGCGTCTCGCAGTTGATCACCCCGTAGCCGACCTTGACCTCGTCGCCAACCGGGCCGGTCCACCTCTCATCGAAGTACTCGGGCCCATACAGGATTCCCAGGATCGCTCCGAGGGTCGCGCCGGTGCAGTCGGTGTCACAGCCGCAGTTGACGGCCTTGCACATGGCATCGCCCGCATCGGTACCATAGAGCCAGCCGAGGACGGTGAAGGCGATGTTCTGCGGGGCATCGGTGAAGTTGTCATGCCCGACCGCGGCCAGGATTGCCTGGCGGCAGGCCAGCCAGTCGTCGCCGGCGGCGTGGCGCTCCCGGCACACGCGCACCGCGAGCGCGGTCCGGCAGTCGGGCGGCAGGAAGCCGAGGCCGAGGTCGAGCAGCGCGTCGCGGTCGCTGAGCACAAACGCGGCGCTCTCCAGGGCGGCGAAGAAGATCTCGCCGAAGAGCCCCTCCCCGCCGTGGTCGACACACCCGTCCTGGTAGGCGAGGGCGGCGGCCAGGTCGGGACACCCGGGCGCGACGCAGGCCCAGATCTCACTGCGGATCGGCGCCCCCATGCTGTCGCTGAACCAGTTGTTGTGCTGGCCGGAGACCGGCGGCTCAACGCCGAGGAACAGGTTGGCCTTCCCCACCCCATACTCATCCCACGGATAGGTCAGACAGTCACGCCACGCCTGTCCGAGGTCGCGCTCCGTCAGCCGCGGGCCGACCTCGCGCAGCTTCGCGAGCCACACGAGCTGCAGGTCCAGGTCGTCGTTGGCAATGGCCCCCTCCGGGACCGGGTCGTAGAAGGTCAGTGCGAGAGGGCCGAGCTTCCCCTCGTGCGGCTGGCCCAGGGTGCCGCCCACGTTCTTCCCCAGCCAGCACCCGAGCACTTTCCGGTGATATGTCGCGGTTGATAGAGTATGTGTCGCCATCATCGAGCCTCCGTAGTAACGCTGCACTGTGGTCTCACCGACCGGGACGACGCCGTCGGTCTGCACTGCTCAATGGCCCCGTCATCCTGAGCAAAGACCGCGGCGCGGTCTTCTGGCGAAGGATCTGCCTGCTGCGGGGGCGCCTGAACGAGACGAGATCCTTCGTCGCTGCGGCTTCTCTGAAGCCGCATGCGCTCCTCAGGATGACATCGACGAGGAAGAGACGGCGCTCCCCGACCGAGGCGGCCGGCCTGCGCGATCCACTCTTCCTGTTCGCCCTCGCTCGGCCGTTCCCTCTGCCGCACACGGGGAAGGACTGTCCCCTGCCCTTGTGCAACTTCTCCTCATCACCTGCTTGCCGTCGGAAGGAGCACGCAATGAACACCCCCGCGCTGGTCTGGGTCGCGGCACTGCTGGCCGTGGCTGCCGCCTGCGTCGAGGGAGCCGCCGAGGCGCCCTACGCCCTGGTCGTCGTCCACACCAGCGGAGCCGAAGCCCTGCCGCCGGCGATGCCGATCAACTTCACACCGGTAGGTCGCGCGCTCGGAGCCGCGGGACCGGTGACGGCGGATAGGATCGTCGCGGCGGAGGAGCTCGGGGAAGGGCGCCTCGGTCCGGTTCTGGCCCAGTTCGACCCGGCGGCCGACTTCGACCCGCTCACGAAGGCTGTGGGGACGCTCAGCCTGCTGCTCCCACCCGGTGCCCCCGGCGAGCGGCGAGTGCGCGTCTACTTCACCGCCAGTGCCCCCTCGCTCCCGCCGGCGCCCACGCCTCCGAGCCTGGAGATCACACAGGCCGAGGGCCGCATCACCGTCGGCAATGCCTGCTACCGCTTCACTCACGACCCGACGAAGCTCGGGGGGCTCCCCTCGCGCATCGAGTGGCCCCAGACGGGGAAGGTGTTCGACACCTTCCGCCTCAACGACCGCGTCTATGATCATTCGGTCCAGGGCTTCGCGCTGCATGATGACCGGCGGCCGGAGGTCAGGCTTGTGTCACGGGGTCCGGTGCGTGCGGTGGTGCGCGTCCGAGCCCGCTACCTGCAGGGTGAGAAGGCGCCGGCCTCCAGCCCCGTCGCCGAGTATGAGTATGCCTACTATGCCGGCCTCCCGCTGGTGCGCGTCACTGCGCACATCACGCAGGCACAGGCGCAGAAGTGGGGCGAGCTGCACTTCGTCGAGATCCACTTCTCGGATCAGAGCTTCCCTCGCTACGCCTACGGCGACCCGCTGGTCGAGGGGGAGTTCAAGGCCGACAAGCGAACGCTCGGCCCGGCAAGCTGGGCGGCGCTGATCGATGGCACGAGCGTCCTCGGCCTCCTGTGCCGCGGCGCCCGCTTGTACGACGGGCGGGGTGAGTATGGCACCTACCTCCACGGCCCGTGGGTGGACTGGAGCGGCACACAGCGGAGCTTCGAGGGCTACCTGTGGGTCGGGGCGGACGACCACCTGACAGGGCTGCGCGCCGCGGCCGCGGGTGTCCGTGCGGGCACCGCCGCCACCGTGACGACCCCGCTGTTGCGCGAGCGGCT
>CAZIWQ010000286.1:0-7656 GCA_964542355.1 uncultured Armatimonadia bacterium | reverse complement strand
GGTGACCTTCAGGCGCGGTTCGCACGGGCACCGGCATGGCGACCAAAAAGCAGCGGCGTCGGGACGGTCGACCTACGCGATTCCTCGACCGGGTCGCCGTACCGCCTGTGCTCAGCTCACGGCACCCGCGATCACTTCCTCGATCGCGGACCGTGACAGGCGCTCGGCGCAGGCCCCGGACCCGCCGGCCACGATCGCCCCCGCCGCGTTCCCCCACCGCAAGCGCGTCGCCGTATCCCGGCCGTCGAGCATGGCGCACAGGAAGCCGGCGTTGAAGGCATCACCACAGCACGTGGTGTCGACGACCTCCACGGCGAAGCCGGGGATCGCGAGCTCCGGCTCGCGACCGCAGGCCGCCGACCCGTCCTCGCCGAGCTTGAGGGCGACGACGCCAGCGTGGCGGGCAAGCGCCCGCGCCGCCTCCCGCGGGTCGGTGCAATGGGCGATGGCTGTCGCCTCCACCTCGTTGGGCATGAACACATCCACACTGCGCAGTGTCGCCGCGATCCCGCTGTTCCACTCCTGGAACGGATCGTAGCCCGTGTCCAGCGAAGTGGTCAGGCCCCGGGCCCGCGCGCGGTCAAACAGTTGCCCGATCGCGGGCTGCAGGCGTCGCTGCATGAAGTAGCTGCCGATGTGCACGTGCCTGGCACCGGCAAGCAGCGTGTCCGACACGTCGGCGGCCGTCAGCGAATCGATGGTGCCGATGTAGGTGACGAAGGCCCGGTCACGGCTCCCCGACAGTGACACCGTGATCCCGGTGCGGATGGCATCGTCGCGGATGACGAACTCGGTGGCCACACCCACCGCGGCGAGCTCGGCGAGCAGGAAGTCGCCGAAATCGTCGGCGCCCACGCGGGCCCGCAACGCGGTCCGCATTCCGAGGCGGGATGCGAAGGTGGCGACATTGGCGGTGCACCCGCCGAGGTGCATGCCGATGCCCCGGGCGATCACTTCCTCCCCAAACGCCGGCAGACGGTCGACGCCGGACAGGATGAGGTCGACATTCACGTCACCGACGCACAGGATGTCGTAGGCGGGCATGAGCGGCGGGTCTCCCCTGCGGGTTGAGTGAGCGCGCGGTCATCGATCCGCCGCGCCGAGAGCCACGCGGCGGACCTCGATGCCTACCAGGCTGCCGGCGACGTGCGTGCCATGGAGCCAGGCAATCAGGTCGGGGACGGGCTTGAGGGTGAACTGGAGCGGTGTGCTGCCGGGTACGGCGCCGGACTCGGGCAACGACCGGCCCGCGAGGCGCACGAGCACGCCGGGCTGGGCGCCAACGCTGACCGCCTCGATGACGGTCTCGTGCGCCCCCGGGAGCAGCTTGCGGACGGCGAACTTGCCCTTCACCGTGACCCAGACGGGCTCGGTGATGCGGCCCTGCTTGTCGAAGTGGAGCTTGGTGGCGATCCACAGTGCCTGGCCCACCGTCGCGCGGGTGCCGGGGTCGAAGCGCGTGCGGACCACGATCTCTTCGAGGCCGAGCCGCGCCGTGCGGACGTGCCCACTCTTGCCGGCCTGCCGCCAGTAGGCACAGGTGCCGCCATCGCCGGACCACATCATCCCCGCGGGCGTCGCGGCCTCGAGGCCGGCGTTGTCGAGGGCACTGCCCATGATCTGACGCGCTTCGAACGGCGCCAGCCATGCGGACCACAGCTCGCGCCTCTTCGCGTACAGCACCATACTGCCGTCCGGAGCCCAGCACGCCGCCCCGGCGTCAGCGGCCAGCCGGGCCGGTGCGCGGTCTTTCAGGCCGCCCAGCCACAGCGCACCGGCATCGTCGAAGTAGGAGAACAGGAGGCTACTGGGCCGGGCACGGTCGTAGTCGAAGTCGGCGCTGATCTCATCGCTCCTCCCGGCGACGGAGAGCCGGAAGCACTTCTTGCTGTCCCCGGCCCACACGGCAATGGGGTCCCACGCCGGCCATTTCCGCAGCCTGACCCACTGGCCACCCTCGACCTCAACCAACGGACGCGCCCCCCCGGTGGTCAGGTTGATGGCGAGGGCGCTGTTCTTGCCACGGTCCTGGACGAGGGCGCACAGCGTGTGGTCCGTCGGCCAGGCGAGGTCCATGGCAGGGCCACTGCGACGCGGCTCGCCAACATAGCGGGAACGCCCCCCGGCCACCGGGGCCACGGCCAGTTGGCACCAGCCGCCACCCGTGGCGGCCCAGTAGGCCACCTCCTGACGGTTCGGCGAGAGGGCAAAGCGCGGGGCCGCGGCGGGCCCGAGCTTCACCTGCGGCCCGCTCGCCGGGGCGACGACGATCAGCGCTCGGGTCGGCCACTCCTCCCACCCCCCCAGCACCAGCCCGCGCTCGTCCCCGAGCCACGCCGCCTCGCTGACCAGCAGGTCGGCGACATAGCTGTCGCTCAGGGCGATCAACTGGCGGAACTGCGCCAGGTCCAGGCTGTATGCAGGAGCTCCTGCCTGCCACAGCAGCAGGACGGCCAGGACCGAGGTCGCGAGCTGTGCCCGTCGCGTCATGGCTTCATCCCCTGACATCGGTACGGATAGCGAATAGCTGATGAGCGGATAGCTTACGGCCCGTGTCCGGTGGGCGTGGCGGCGGAGCACGACGACTGCCGCGGGCCAGCAGCCTATTCGCTATCAGCCACTGGTCGCCCTTGCCCCGCCGTCAGCTATCCCCCGCCGTTCCCTGCCGTCTCCCCCGCCGTTAGCTATACGCTCATTCGCTATCAGCTATTCGCTGCCGTTTCCCGCCGTTCCCCCCCGCCGTTCCCCCCGCCGCTCCCAGCACAAACTTCTCAATGGCCTCGGCCACTCCTTCGGGCCCGCTGGTGGCGACATAGCCGGCCGCAGCCTTGACCTCATCCTGCGCATGGGGCATCGCCACCCCCAGCCCGGACATCTCGACGAGTTGCAGGTCATTGAGCATGTCACCCATCCCCATGGTCTGTTCCATGGGGATGTTGAGCTCGTGGGCGAGCCAGGCGAGCGCACGGCCCTTCCCCGCATCGCGATGCAGGTACTCGATGTACTCCGGCATCGAGCGGGTGACCAGCAGCCGGTCGCCATAGCGTTCCTGGCCCGCATGCAGCACACTGGTGGCCTCTTCGGGCGGGACGCAGACGAGGATCTTGATGGGCGCTTGCCCGTCGAAGCGGCGCAGGTCGCCGGCCGGAACGGCCGGGACGCCGGTGCGCCGCGTATAGAGGCGTGCCCACTGCGAGACACGAGTGACATACATCACATCGCCCAGGTAGTAGTGCACGTGCATGCGCCGGTCGATACACGTCCGGACGATGTCGCGCGCGAGGTCAGCGGGAACCGGGATCTCGAGTAGGGGATCGCCTTCGCCCGGGCGGCGGACCATCGCCCCGTTGAACGAGATGATCGGCACGTCGTGCAGCCCCAGGCGAGCGACGAACTGCTCCGCCGAGGTGTGTGGGCGCCCGGTGGCGATGGCCACGGTCACCCCCCGGGCCGTGGCGGCGCGGATGGCGCGGATGTTGCGCTCCGATACCTCGTGGCTGTTGACGACCAAGGTGCCGTCGAGGTCGATGCCGATAAGCTTGATGTCGGGCATGGGGCGGTAGACTCCTCCATTGGGTGCGGGGCCCTGGAAGCCAGGCGGCGGGGACTCCCGACCACATCCGCGGGCGCCCGCGGGGTGTGCAGTGCTTCCGTCGCACTCGACGCCGGCGTTACCCGGTCGGCCGCTATTATAGCCCAGCAACGGGCCTGACCGACAGAACGAAAAGTAGCCGGCACAGGGGAGGACGGCCGGCCCGGGGCGGGGAACTTACTCCTGTTCTGGGGGTGGCGCGAGGATCATCGTAGCGAAGGAGGATCATATGGAGCCGAGATCGGTTCCCGAGCTGAAGCGCATCGCCAACCACGTTCGTCAGCACGTGGTGGAGATGATCCACGCTGCCGGTTCGGGGCATCCCGGGGGCAGCCTGTCCGCGGTGGACTTCACCGTGGCGCTGTACTGCCACCAGCTCCGCTTCAAGGTGGAGGACGCCAACTGGGAATGCCGCGATCGCGTGTACTGGTCGAAGGGGCATGTTGCGCCGTTGATCTACACGATCATGCACGAGGTCGGGTATCTCGACGGGGAGGTGTTGTGCACCCTGCGTAAGCTCGGGAGCCCGCTGCAGGGCCATCCCGCGGCCGACAAGTGCCGGGGGCTGGAGGTATCGTCGGGCTCACTCGGCCAGGGGCTGTCCATCGCCGTCGGCACGGCGCTGGGTCTGCGGCTGAACCAGTGCGATGCCCGTGTCTACTGCATCATGGGCGATGGTGAACAGGATGAGGGCCAGGTCTGGGAAGCCGCCATGGCGGCTGCCCACTTCAAGCTCGACAGCCTGTGCGCGATCGTCGACCTCAATGGCCTGCAGATTGATGGCTACACCCGCGACGTGATGGATATCGACTCGGTAGCCGCCAAGTACGCCGCCTTCAACTGGCATGTCATCGAGATTGACGGGCACGACATGCAGGCCTGCCTCGACGGGTTCGAGCAGGCACGGCAACACACGGGCCAACCCTCGGTCATCGTTGCCCGGACGGTGAAGGGCAAAGGGGTCTCGTACATGGAGGGTGTCGCCGGCTGGCACGGCAAATGCCCCAATGACGAGGAGCTGGCGCAAGCCATCAAGGAGCTCCAGGAGGAGGCGGCCACCCTATGAGCACGCTGGCATCGCACCTCGTCTACGAGTACGGCAAGGCGCTCGCCACGAAGCCCACCCGCGACGGCTTCGGGGAGGCACTCGTCGAGCTCGGGCGCGAGAACCCCGAGGTCGTCGTGATGGACGCCGACCTCGCCAAGTCCACGCGGACGGAGTGGTTCTGGAAGGAGTTCCCGGACCGGTTCTTCGACGCCGGCATCGCCGAGCAGAACATGCTGTGCATGTGCGCCGGCTTCGCCCGTGTCGGGAAGATCCCGTTTGCCAGCACCTACGGTGTGTTCGTGGCCGGGCGAGCGTGGGATCAGATCCGCACGACCGTATGCTACACCGACCTCAACGTCAAGATCGGCGGCGCTCACGGCGGGATCTCCGTCGGCCCGGACGGCGCCACCCACCAGGCACTCGAAGAGATCGCCCTGATGCGCGTGCTGCCCAACATGACGGTGCTCTCGCCCGCCGACTACCACGAGACCAAGCGCGCGACGCATGCGGCCGCCCGCATGTATGGGCCCGTCTACATCCGCTTCGGACGGGAGCCGATCCCGATCATCACCTCCGAGGCCAGCCCGTTCGAGGTCGGTAAGGGCCAGGTCTATCGCGAGGGCGGTGATCTCGCCCTCGTCGCCACCGGCCCGATGGTCAAGCCCGCACTCGACGCCGCGGAGGAGCTGGCGGCGGAGGCCGGCATCCAGGCCCGCGTGATCAACATGCACACCATCAAGCCGATCGATGCCGACCTCATCGAGCAGGCGGCACGCGAGACCGGCGCCATCGTCACGGCCGAAGAGCACCAGGTCATGGCCGGCTTTGGCAGCGCCGTGGCCGAGGTCGTCGTCCAGCGCTCCCCCGTACCGATGCGGTTCATCGGCATCCAGGACCGCTTCGGCGAGTCCGGCGAGCCCGACGAGCTGATGGAGGTCTTCGGGCTGCTCCCCCGCGATATCAAGGCCGCCGCGAAGCAAGTCCTGCTCCAGAAGAAGTAGGCGACCCGGGAAGGCAGCAGACCGCGGGGCTGGGTTCATCGAACCCAGCCCCGTTTCGTCTCTGTAGGCCGCCGATCTCAGTCGCCCGCCGCGATTGTGTACATGCCGGGCGACGAGGGCTTCAGCCACTTCACGTGCCCATCGACGAACAGGAAGTTGTTCCCGTCGTTGTGGCAATCATCGGTGCTGTGTCGGGGGGGGACGTTGCTGTCGCCGGGGCCGTAGTCGGCCTGCCAGCCCGAGTTCCCCACGAAGTAGCAGCGGGCGTCCGCCGCCCACAACGTGCGGGAAACGTCCTGGACGTCGGCAAGCTTGCGGCCGCTCATCATCTCGCCGGCGAGCCCGTACCCTGACCACCACGACCTCGTGGTCCGGCCGGAGAACCCCGTGTAGGTGATCGCGCCCGGGTGGCACCCGCATCCCCGGAATGCACCGTTGCGGTCACGGTTGCTGGGACACACCTGGATCTGCCAGTTCTTGGTGTAGGGCACTATCAGGTCCGTCCACCACCAGTCTCCGTACAGTTGCCCGCATGTCATCTCATCATAGTCCTGGGCGTACATGCTCAGCCCCAGGCCGATCTGCTTGAGATTGCTCTGACACGACGCCTGCCGTGCCTTCTCCCTGGCTCGCGCGAACACAGGGAACAGGATCGCCGCCAGGATCGCGATGATCGCGATGACGACCAGCAGCTCTATCAGAGTGAAGCCCTTGCGCATGTCTCGGTCACTTCCTTGTGGACAGACGTATCAACGGCGCATCAGGGCCCGCCGGCACCAGGGCACCGGCGAGGTGTTGTGCGCCGCTCATTGAACCTCAGCGCGCTCCCACGAGTCAAGGAGGTGCGAAGTCGGATGCCCTGATCGGCGGTGCCAGCGCCGTGGTGCGACGCGTCTGTCGCCACACGCGGGCTGGTCCACCCGTCCGCGCGTGCGGGTCATCGGCACGCGACGAAACCGGAGGCAATGCCATGCGAGCCCCGTTCGAGTTCATCGACCATACTGCTGACTATGCCATGCGGGCGTGGGGGCCGGACTTCCCTGCGCTCGTGCAGCACGCGGCCGTGGGGTTTTCCCACCTGCTCGCCGATATCGCGGGGCTCGTGCCGACAGAGCACCACGAGGTCAGTGTCACCGGCACCAGCCGCGAAGAGGTCCTGATCCATGCGCTGAAGGGCCTCCTGCGCCTGCGCGAGGACGGCTACCTCCCCGTGAGCGTGCAGGTTCTGTCGGCCGACGACTGCACTGCCTGCCTGACGGTCGGGACGACCGCACTGGAGGCGGTCGCAGCCCGGGTGCTCGCCGCGGTCAAGGCGGTCACGTACCACGCCGTGCAGATTGTCGCGGCGGACGGCGGCC
This sequence comes from uncultured Armatimonadia bacterium, assembly GCA_964542355.1. Classification (GTDB taxonomy): domain Bacteria; phylum Armatimonadota; class Zipacnadia; order Zipacnadales; family JABUFB01; genus CAZIWQ01. The sequence continues at coordinate 657 of CAZIWQ010000286.1, read as the reverse complement.
TGAGCGTCGAAGTCGTGTTTGACGCGTGAGAAGAAATAGTCGGCCGGGGGCCTCAAGTTCTGCCCCGGGATGCCGATGGCAAAGGAGGGCGGATACGGTTGACGCAGCAAGTCAGCCTTCTTGGGTCGGCCGCAGGGAGTGAGTGACGAGCCGGGGGTGCACCACTTGAGACAGGGAACCGCTGTGTCTGACGAACCACATGTCGCCAGCCTGCCGCGTAGTGAGCCGGATCACCTCGATCCGACTCTGCGCCGACTCGTGTCCGCGGCTCGCGGGTTGCCGGGTCTCAGTGTCCTGCTCCTGTTCGGCCAGGACCCCATGACGTGTGACACGGCGCAGGGCTTCGCGCTGCGCGTGCACCACCCGCTCCCCGAGGTCCGCGAGGCGTTGGTGTCGCTGAGCGACGTGGGTGTCCTGCAGTCTTCGCGCCACCCCCGCGATGTCGGGCATATCTCGTACTGGCTGTCTGAGGACTCCACGCTGTTTGCGGCACTGCGCTCGCTGCGTGATGCCTACATGGCAGACCCCGCGCGGCGGCGAACACTGCTGCGGGCCCTGCTGCCACAATCCCCCCGTTCCCTCCAGCCCTCCTAGCCCAATCGACTCATGAACGGCTTGGGGCTCCGCCCCAAACCCCGCTGGGGCCACAGGCCCCAG